>PWLT01000439.1 GCA_003558415.1 Hyphomicrobiales bacterium | reverse complement strand
CCCTCATGCGCGAGCGCCTTGAGGAAAGCCGCGGCCGCGGTTGCGTTCTCGGTCATCTCGTCGACCGCGATTGCGTCATCGGTTTCGGTGAGGCAGCCGAATTCCTCCAGCGTGGCCGCTTCCTGCAGTGCCATCGTCATCATCCTTTCCTTCGGGGGCATTCCCCCACTGCCCGGGCTGTACCTGCTGTGCATCGTTGCACCGGGATCCCGCGCGGTGTCCCATCGGTGCCTGAGTGGCGGACAGCACCGGGTGCCGCGCAATACATAGAATATTTGTAATGTGTCCCGATGATGATTTCAAGGCCCTCCTGCCGGGACCGGAAGATCAACCGTAATGGGCGACCGGCGTGCCCGCAAGCGCGGACATGTTCAGCAGCCCCCGCGCCGTGATCGAGGGGGTGACGACATGGGCGCGGTTGCCCATCCCCATCAGGATCGGCCCGACCTCCAGCCCGCCCGCGCGCATGCGCAGGATGTTGCGGATACCGCTGGCGGCGTCGGTGCCCGCGAAGATCAAGGTGTTGGCCGCCCCTTCCAGGCGCGAATTGGGGAAGATGCGCGCGCGCAACTCCGGGTCGAGCGCGGCATCGACCGACATCTCGCCCTCATACTCGAAATCGGGCGCGCGCGCGTCGAGGCGCTCCAGCGCCGCGCGCATCCGCCGGCCCGAGTCGGTCTCCATGTTGCCGAACTGCGAATGCGAGCACAGCGCCAGCTTGGGCGCGATGCCGAAGCGGCGCACATGGCGCGCGGCGGCGCAGGCGGTCTCGGCGATCTGGTCGGGCGTGGGTTCGGGGTGAACCTGGGTATCGGCGAGAAAGATGTTGCCCTCGGGCTGGATGATCAGGCTCAGCGCTCCGGCGGGGTGCAGATCGCCCTCGGCGAGAACATGGGTGACGTAATTGAGATGCCACAGATACTGTCCGAAGGTGCCGCAGATCAGGCTGTCGGCCTCGCCGCGATGAACCATCACCGCGCCAATGGCGGTGGTGTTGGTGCGCATGACCGCGCGCGCGATATCGGGGGTGACGCCGCGCCGCTCCATGAGTGCGTGATAGGTCTCCCAGTAGTCGCGATAACGCGGATCGTCCTCGGGGTTGACCAGCACGAAGTCGCGGCCCGGGCGAATGGCGAGCCCGGCGCGCTCGCATCGGCGCTCCACCACCTCGGGCCGCCCGATCAGGATCGGAACCTCGGTCGTTTCTTCGAGCAGGGCGCTGGCGGTGCGCAGCACGCGCTCATCCTCGCCCTCGGCATAGACGATGCGCCGGCTGACCTGTCGCGCGGCCTCGAACACAGGCCGCATGATCATGGCCGAGCGGAACACCGAGCCGTCAAGCTCGGCCTTGTAGGCGTCGAGATCGGGCAGCGGCCGCGAGGCGACGCCGGTTTCCATCGCCGCGCGCGCAACCGCCGTGGCGACAACCCCCATCAGGCGCGGATCGAAAGGCTTGGGGATCAGGTAGTCGCGGCCAAAACTCATCCGCTCGCCCTGATAGGCCGCCGCGGCCTCGGCACTGGTGGTGGCGCGGGCAAGCCGCGCGATCCCCTCGATGCAGGCGATCTGCATCGCGTCGTTGATCTCCGTGGCGCCCACATCCAGCGCGCCGCGAAAGATGAAGGGAAAGCACAGCACGTTGTTGACCTGATTGGGATAATCCGAGCGGCCCGTGGCGATGATCGCACCGGGCGCGGCGGCGCGCGCGGCCTCGGGGTCGATCTCGGGCGCGGGATTGGCGAGGGCGAAGATGATCGGCGGATCGGCCATGCGCGCGACCTGATCGGGGCTCAGCACTCCGGGGCCGGACAGGCCGAGAAACAGATCCGCCCCGTCGATCACCTCATCCAGCGTACGCTTGTCGGTGGCCTGGGCGAATGCCGCCTTCTGCGGGTTCATGTCCACCTCGCGGCCTTCATGGACAAGCCCGTGAATGTCGCACAGCCACACGTTCTCGCGCCGCAGACCCAGCTTGAGCAGCATGTTCAGACAGGCGATGCCGGCCGCCCCGCCGCCGGTGGAGACCACCTTGATATCCTCGAAACGTTTGCCCGCCACATGCAGCGCATTGCTCACGCCCGCGCCGACCACGATCGCGGTGCCGTGCTGGTCGTCGTGAAAGACGGGGATGTTCATGCGCTCGCGGCACAGCTTCTCGACGATGAAGCAGTCGGGCGCCTTGATGTCCTCCAGATTGATGGCGCCGAATGTGGGCTCCAGCGCGCAGACCAGATCGGCCAGCCGTTCGGGGTCGGATTCGTCGATCTCTATGTCGAAGCAGTCGATATTGGCGAATTTCTTGAAGAGTACCGCCTTGCCCTCCATCACCGGTTTGGCCGCCACCGCCCCGATATTGCCCAGCCCCAGAACCGCCGAGCCATTGGTGACCACGCCCACCAGATTGGCGCGCGCCGTGTAGCGCGCGGCATTGGCCGGATCGGTGACGATCTCTGTGCAGGCCTCGGCCACGCCGGGGGAGTAGGCGCGCGCCAGATCGCGCCCGTTGGCGAGCGGCTTGGTGGCGCGCACCTCAAGCTT
>PWLT01000219.1 GCA_003558415.1 Hyphomicrobiales bacterium | reverse complement strand
CTCCGCTCCTTGGTGGCTGCGATGAACCAGAAATCCTCCGTTACGAAAACCTCAAGGCTGGGCAGCAAGGTGATGCCCAGCCCCTCGCCCACCATGGAAATCAGCGTCGTCAGGCTGGTGGCGGCAAAGCTTTCGTCCTGCTCCAGCCGGCGTTCGGGATAGGCGCTGAGCGCGTGGCGCTGCAGGCAATGGCCTTTTTCCAGCAGCAGCAACTGCTCGCCGTCATCGGTGAGCGCGCCGCTATGCCCGTGCGGCGCGGCCAGGTGATAGCCGTCGGTGAAAAGTTTCATGCAGGCCAGCCCGCCGATATCGAAGGGCAGCGCGATCAGCGCCAGGTCAAGCCGGCCTGTCGTCACACCGTCGAGCAGGCTCTCGGTCAGTTCCTCGCGCAGATAGAGCCGCAGATTCGGAAACGCCTTTCGGATGCGCGGCAGCGCCGGCGGCAGCAGGAAGGGCCCCGCCGTGGGGATCGAGCCCAGGCGCAGATCGCCCTCGTCTGGGCGCAGCTGGGCAGTGGCGATTTCCTCGATTTCCTGCGCGGCCAGCAGCAGGGCGCGGCCGCGCTCGGCGATCTCGGCGCCGACCTCGCTCATCATCACGCTGCGCCTTGTGCGCTCGACCAGCCGCAGGCCGAGATGATCCTCCAGCGCCCGCACACCTGCGCTCAGCGTCGATTGGGTGACATGGCAGCGCTCGGCCGCGCGGGTGAAGTTCAATTCCTCGTCCAGGGCGACGAGGAAGCGAAGCTGGCGCAGGGTCAGCATGGCAGCGGTATGTTATTGAAAAAAGCGATCATAGTGATGTTTTTTATTTGTTTCCATGATCGCATGCAAGGGTCTACATCCCTGCTCAGCAAGGCAACGCAGATGGAGCAAGACCATGACCGACATGACCCCGATCCCCATGCCGCGGCTGAACGAACCGGCCCCTGACTTCGACGCCCCCACCACTCACGGACAGAAGAAACTGGCCGATTACCGCGGCAAATGGCTGGTGCTGTTCTCGCACCCGGCCGATTTCACGCCCGTCTGCACGACGGAATTCATCGGCTTCGCCAAGCGGCACGAGGACTTCGCCGCGCTCAATGCGGAGCTGCTGGGCCTGTCGATCGACAGCACGCATTCGCACATCGCCTGGGTGCTCAGCATCAAGGAGAAGTTCGGCGTCGCGATCGACTTCCCGATCATCGCCGATCTGAACATGAAGGTCGCTTCGGCCTATGGCATGATCCAGCCCGGCGCCTCGGATACCGCCGCCGTGCGCGCAACCTTCATCATCGACCCCGAGGGCGTGCTGCGCGCCATGGTCTACTACCCGATGAATGCCGGCCGCTCCGTGGACGAGATATACCGGCTTCTGCTGGCGCTGCAGACGGCGGATGAAAACGCCTGCGCCATGCCCGAGAACTGGACTCCGGGTCAGCCCGTCATCGTCCCCGCGCCCAAGACCCCGGAAGAAGCACAGGCGCGCGCATCTCAAGGGTATGATACGGTGGACTGGTATTTTTCGACTCGCATGCTTTGAGCAACAAAGGGCGGGCGCCACCGTGGCGCCCGCCACCCCCCCTCAAGAGAGGCATATGGCCGCAGAACACCCCGATCGCCTTGCCTTTCGTCGACCCGCATCTATCCTTCCAAGAGGTGGCCGGGACTAACGAAATCCCCACGGCAGGGCGAATGCGGCCCTTTTGATTGCAAGAGGACAGAGCGATGGAACTGATGGATACCCTGCTGTTGTCGCGTATCCAGTTCGCGGCCAACATTTCCTTTCACATCCTGTTTCCCACAGTGACCATTGCGCTGGCCTGGGTGCTGGTGTTCTTCAAATGGCGCTACAACCGCACCGGTGATCAGGACTGGATGCGGGCCTATTTCTTCTGGGTGAAGGTGTTCGCGCTGTCCTTCGCGCTCGGCGTGGTGTCGGGGATCACCATGTCCTTCCAGTTCGGCACCAACTGGCCGGGCTTCATGGAAAGCGTGGGCAACATCGCCGGCCCGCTTCTGGCCTATGAGGTGATCACGGCCTTCTTCCTCGAAGCGGTGTTCCTGGGCATCATGCTGTTCGGTTTCCGCAAGGTGCCGGGCTGGCTGCACACCTTCGCCACCGTGGCGGTGGCGGTGGGCACGCTGCTGTCGGCCTTCTGGATCCTGGTGCTCAACAGCTGGATGCACACGCCGCAGGGCTTCGAGATGCGCGACGGCGTGGCGCATGTCACCAGTTGGATGGAGATCGTCTTCAACCCGTCGATGCCCTACCGGCTGATCCACATGCTGCTTGCCTCGGGCCTGACCGTGGCCTTCATCATCACCGGCATCTCGGCGCTGCGCTGGCTGATGCGCGATCGCAGCGAGGAGCTGCGCAAGACCATGCGCGTCGGGGTGTGGCTGGCCGCGCTGCTGATCCCGGTGCAGATCTTCATGGGCGACCTGCACGGTCTGAACACGCTGGAGCATCAGCCCGCCAAGGTCGCCGCGATGGAGGCCAACTGGGAAACCGGGCCCAACGTGCCGCTGGTGCTCTTTGCCCTGCCCGATGAGGAGGCGCGCGAGAACCGCT
>PWLT01000063.1 GCA_003558415.1 Hyphomicrobiales bacterium | reverse complement strand
CCCGGGCTTTGAGGTCTACGGCACCTCGCCCGGTGCGCCCTTTGCCATTACCGCCGATGCCTCGCGCCAGTTCTACGCCGTGCAGTTCCACCCCGAGGTGCATCACACCCCCGGTGGCGCACGGCTGCTGCAAAATTTCGTGGCGCTGGCGGGCTTTACCGGCGACTGGACGATGGGCGCCTATCGCGACGAGGCGATCCGCGCCATTCGCGAACAGGTGGGCGAGGCGCGCGTCATCTGCGGGCTTTCGGGCGGGGTGGACAGTTCCGTCGCCGCCGTGCTGATCCATGAGGCGATCGGCGATCAGCTCACCTGCGTCTTCGTCGATCACGGCCTTTTACGCGCCGGTGAGGCCGAGCAGGTCGTGGGGATGTTTCGCGATCACTACAACATCCCGCTCATTCATGCCGACGAGTCCGAGCGTTTCCTCACCGCGCTCGAGGGCGTCGCCGACCCGGAGGAAAAGCGCAAGACCATCGGGCGGCTCTTCATCGAGGTGTTCGACCGGCACGCGAAATCGGTGGGAGATGCGCAGTTCCTCGCCCAGGGCACGCTCTACCCCGATGTGATCGAGAGCGTGAGCTTCGCCGGCGGGCCGTCGGTGACGATCAAGAGCCATCATAACGTGGGCGGGCTGCCCGAGAAGATGGGCCTCAAGCTGGTCGAGCCGCTGCGCGAGCTGTTCAAGGACGAGGTCCGCGCATTGGGCCGCGAGCTGGGGCTGCCCGCGCATTTCATCGGCCGCCACCCCTTTCCCGGCCCCGGCCTCGCGATCCGCTGCCCCGGCGCGATCAGCCGCGAGAAGCTGGAGATCCTGCGCAAGGCGGATGCGATCTTCATCGACCAGATCCGCCGGCACGGGCTTTATGACGCGATCTGGCAGGCTTTCGTCGCGCTGCTTCCGGTGCGAACGGTCGGCGTGATGGGCGACGGGCGCAGCTATGACTATGCCTGCGCGCTGCGCGCGGTGACCAGCGTCGACGGCATGACGGCCGATTACTACCCTTTCACCCACGAATTCCTGGGCGAAACCGCGGGCCGCATCGTCGGCGAGGTCAACGGCATCAACCGGGTCACCTATGACGTGACCTCAAAGCCGCCCGGCACCATCGAGTGGGAATGACGCCCCCCTCGGATCCGCGGGGCCGCGAGGTCGCGAGCGTTTCCGGCCGCGCGCCCGAAGCCCGTTTCGCGGTGCCGATCATCCCCCCGGATGCGCGGCCCTGGCTTGCCTTCTTCTGGATCTGGGGGGCGATCGCCTCCTTCGTGTTGATGGCCATTTCCGGGCGCGTGATTCAGGAGGAGTTCAACACCTTCCAGCTCATGGCATGGCGCTCGGCGGTGGGTTTCGTCATCGTGCTCGCATTGCTGATGTGGTCGCGCCGGGGCTTTGCGCAGGTGCGCTCCGCCCGCCCGATGCTGCATGTGTGGCGCAACCTGTTCCATTTTACCGGACAGAACGCGTGGTTCTTCGCGCTTACCCTGATCCCGTTGAGCCAGCTCGTCGCGCTGGAGTTCTCGAACCCGGTGTGGGTGGCGCTCTTTGCGCCCCTGCTTCTGGGTGAGGCGCTCACGCGGCGGCGGATGCTGGCCGTGGCGCTGGGCTTTGTCGGGGTGCTGATCGTCGCGCGCCCGGGCGTGGAGCCGCTCAGCATCGGCCACGCGGCGGCGTTGCTTGCGGCCTTCGGATTTGCCTTCAACACCATCTGGACCAAGAAGATCATGTCCTATGACACGGTGCTGTGCGTGCTGTTCTGGATGACGCTGAGCCAGATGGTCATGGGGCTGGCGCTGGGGCTGCCGGGGGGCTTTCCCTGGCCGACGCCGGAGATGCTGCCCTGGCTGATTGTCGTCGGTGTGACGGGTCTGACGGCGCATTTTTCGCTCACCACCGCGCTTTCGCATGCGCCCGCCTCGATCGTCGCGCCGATGGAGTTCCTGCGCCTGCCGGTCATCGCCATTGTCGGCATCCTCCTCTACGCCGAGCCGCTGATGATCTCGGTGTTTCTGGGCGGCGGCGTCATTCTGGCGGCGAATCTCGTCAATATGGGCGTCGGGTCCAGACGCCGGAACAAGGCCGCGCAGACGGATCCGCGAGGCTCGCGCTAGAAGGTTGCTGAAACGCTCTCCGGGTCATGCGGAAACGAAAAACTGTTCCTTGTCCCGACGCCAACTCCCGGGCCATGAGGGCCGCGCCCGACCCTGGGAGGGCGCTTCACAACACCCGTTCTGCGCGACTTTCACAAAAACATTAATGTCTTCAGTGTGATGTGCTGCGCCGCCAAAGCGCCCTCCCGGGGGGAGGGTCGGGCGCGGCCCGGGTTGACACCCGGGCCAAAGCAGTGGCGGACGCGGTGCGGAACAGTTTTCCGGTTCCGCGTTTGCAATCGGCAGACTGGACGACTTCTTCAGCAGCCTGCTGAACGCGCCCGCCAAGGGGGGCGGCGCCGGCACGCTGCATCGGCGCGGCGATGGCGTTGACCCGAAAACGCGCCGGGGTTAACCGTGGCCGGCGCCGCAACGGAGGACCGGGCGATGATCTATCCAACGGCCGAT
>PWLT01000117.1 GCA_003558415.1 Hyphomicrobiales bacterium | reverse complement strand
CGATGCTCAGCCACATCAATGTGGGCAGCGGCACAGATGTCTCGATCATGGAGCTCGCGCAGCTCATCGCCGAGGTCACAGGGTTCAATGGACGCATCACGACCGACCCCTCCAAGCCCGACGGCACGCCGCGCAAGCTGATGGATGTGGGGCGTCTGGCGCGGATGGGCTGGCGCGCGCGCATCGGGTTGCGCGAAGGCATTGAAGACGCTTACAGATGGTTTCGCGAGAACCGCCAATCCGCGCGGTTGTGAACTCCGGCGGGGGCATTTCGATGACGCAACCCATCCATCCCGTCCTGCTCTGCGGCGGCTCGGGCACGCGGCTTTGGCCGCTCTCGCGCAAGAGCTACCCCAAGCAGTTCGCCCCGATCACCGGCGCGGAGAGCCTCTTTCAGGCTTCCGCCTTGCGTCTTTCGGGGCCGGGCTTCGCCGCGCCGCTGGTGGTGACGGGGGGCGATTTCCGCTTCATCGTCACCGAACAGCTCGCCGCGGTCGAACTTGCGCCCAGCGCCGTGCTGATCGAACCGGCGGCGCGCAACACAGCCCCCGCGATTCTGGCCGCTGCGCTTGCGCTGGAGGCGCAGGCGCCGGGCGCGCTGATGCTGGTCGCGCCGTCAGACCATGTCATCCCCGACCCTGCGCGCTTTCGCGAGGCCGCGCAGGCCGCAGCGCCGGCCGCGCAGGAGGGCCGCATCGTCACCTTCGGCATCCGCCCCGACCGGGCCGAGACCGGCTATGGCTGGCTGGAGCTGACCGACGCACCGGGAAAGGATTTCGCCCCCGTCCCGCAGCCGCTCAAGCGTTTCGTCGAGAAACCCGACACCGCGAGCGCTCAGGCGATGCTTGAGGGCGGGCGACACCTTTGGAATGCCGGTATCTTCCTGTTCACCACGGATGCGCTGATTGCCGCCTTTGAGGCGCATGCGCCCGAGATGCTCGCGCAGGTGCGCGCGGCCCACGAGTCGGCCGAGCATGATCTGGGCTTCACCCGCCTCGCGTCCGAACCCTGGGCCGAGATCGAGGAGAACTCGATCGATTACGCGGTGATGGAGAAGGCCGCGAACCTCGCCGTCGTGCCCTATGGCGGAGTCTGGTCCGACCTGGGCGGCTGGGAAGCGGTGTGGCGCGAATCCGGCCCCGATGCCGACGGTGTCGTCACCCACGGCCCGGCCACGGCGATCGAGTGCGAGAACGCGCTGCTGCGCGCCGAGGATGAAAGCCAGCAGCTCGTCGGGCTGGGGCTGCGCGACATCGTCGCCGTGGCCATGCCCGATGCGGTGCTGGTGGCCCACAAGGATCGCGCCCAGGATGTCAAGCTTGCCGTGCAGCGGCTGAAGGCCGACGGCGTGGTGCAGGCCGAGACCCTGCCGCGCGACTACCGCCCCTGGGGCTGGTTCGAATGCCTGGCGCTGGGTCCGCGATTTCAGGTCAAGCGTATCGTCGTCCATCCCGGCGCGTCGCTGAGCCTGCAGAGCCACCACCACCGCGCCGAGCATTGGATTGTGGTGCAGGGCACCGCGAAGGTGACGGTCGATAACGAGGTGACGCTCGTGACCGAGAACCAGTCGGTCTTCATCCCGCTGGGGTCGGTGCACCGGATGGAGAACCCCGGCAAGCTCGACATGGTGCTTATCGAGGTGCAGACCGGCAGCTATCTGGGTGAGGACGACATCACCCGCTATGAGGATGTCTATGCGCGCGGGCAGGGGGCGAAGGGGTGAGACAGATATCGCAGCCGGACCGCTCGTGGCCGGGCGCTTGGTGTCATTTGACCAAGTTTTCGGTGGGCGAGCGGTTAGTGGCGCAATAACTCAGTAGTTGTGCATGAAAGTCACAGCACAGGCGCCCCGGACAGATATCGCGGAGCGGTCGAGAGGTATTCGCCGACAACCCGAGTGGAAGATTTCAGTGCTGTCGATCGCCAACAACTTCTTGTACATCCATGTTCTCAAGACACCCGGGTGGTCTGCCCCCATCGAGTGCTCCGGGTAGATTGTTAGTGCATCGTTGGCCGCCAGTGCCGCCTCTTGGCTTGCGCGACGCTATCGGTCCCGAGGCCGGCGCGTCAGACCCGCACGTTGAAGCAGACCCGCGATGAGGGGGCGGAGCGTGAACACCAAGATGAGTGCCGTGATGGCGATGAAGACCGCGCTGATCGGGCGCTCGATGAAGGTGGCGAAATCCCCGCGGGAGAGCTGCAGCGCGCGCTTGGCATGTTCTTCCATCAGCGGGCCGAGGATGAATCCCAGCAGCAGCGGTGCGGCGGGGTAATTCACCTTGAGCATGACGAAACCCACGGCTCCGAAGAACAGCGTCAGATAGACGTCGAAGGGGTTGTTGCGCATCGCGTAGACGCCCACGCAGATGAAGAACAGCATCGCCGGATAGAGCAGACTGTAGGGGATCGAGAGGATACGCACCCAGATCCCGATCAGCGGGATGTTGAGGATGAGCAGCAGCACGTTGCCGATCCAGAAACTCGCCACCAGCCCCCAGAAGATGTCGGGATGCGTGCCGATGAACTGCGGCCCCGGCACGATGCCGTGGATCATCAT
>PWLT01000223.1 GCA_003558415.1 Hyphomicrobiales bacterium | reverse complement strand
TGGCGCGGCTCTGCACGAAGTTCGAGGGACGCGCCGCATCGCGCCCCTTGGGGTCGGGCAGGATCGCGGCCAGCCTTGCTGCCTGGGTTGCGTTCAGATCCGCGGCCGAGACGCCGAAATAGTGCCGCGCCGCAGCCTCCACGCCGAATATCCCCGTGTCGAATTCCGCGACATTGAGATAGACCTCGAGGATACGCCGCTTCGACCAGACGAGCTCCACCACCGGGGTCAGCACGGCCTCCAGCGCCTTGCGCGGCCAGCTGCGACCGTGCCACAGATAGACGTTCTTGACCGTCTGCTGGCTGATGGTCGAGGCGCCCCGGCGACCGCCCGAATCCAGCGCGCGGCGGATCTCGGCCATGTCGAAACCCCAGTGCAGGCAGAAATTGGCGTCCTCGGCCGCCACGGCGGCGCGCGTCATGTGCGGGCTGATCGCCTCCATCGGCACCCATTGGCGTTCGATCCCGCCATGGCGGCGATGCTCGGCGATCATGTAGATCCCCCAGGGCGGGGGCACCTGCGAGAACAGCAGCACGAGCGCGAGAACCCCGGCCACGATCAGTACCACGCCCCGGATCAGCCAGCGGCGCAGACGGTGCAGCAGCCCGTCCACGCGCCCCGTTGTTGCGGAACGCTTGCCGGCCTTGCGCTTTGCCTTCTTCCTGCCGGCCATGTCTCCGATCCCGTTAATGATGCAGGTTTGCGCCCGCGCGGTGCTTCGGTGTGGGGCGGCATGCCCCGCCGGGCGCGTGTGACGGCCCTGCTATGCAAGATTTTCTCGCCCGTGCAACCCCGCGCCGAGATTCAGGCAGGGCTCATACCTCGCCTTCAAAGCGGGTGCGCAGCTCGCGCAGGACCGGAACAACGGCGCGCACCCGCTCGGCATCCAGCGCCTCCACCGCCTCGTTGATCAGCGGCGTGATCGCGGCGAGCGCGACATCGCGCGCGCGCCGGCCCGAGGGGCTGATCGAGACGAACTTGCGCCGCGCATCGTCCCAGTCGGGGCGGATATGGACATGTCCGGCCCATTCGAGCTTGCTCAGCGTGTTGGACATCGCGCCGCGGGTGACGTGGAAGGACTTGGCAAGCTGCGCGGGCGTGCGCTCGTCATTGACGCGAGCGAGATGGTTGAGAACGCCGAAATGCGACAGCTCCATCCCCTTGGGCAGGACCTTGGACAGCCGATTGCGCGCCAGCTGATCGGCCATGAAAAGCTCGCTGAACAGGGCTGCGGCAAGATCATCGGTACGCTCGTTCATGTCGGCCCCCGGTAATCCCGGTCATGGGTCAGCGCGGGTACGCGCCGGCGCGCCTCACCCACGGCGGCGCGGTCGATCTCGGCAATGATGACACCAGGTTCGGTGCCGCCATCGGCCACCACCTCGCCCCAGGGGCTGACCACCAGGCTGTGACCGTGGGTGCGCCGCGCCCGGCCCCGGCCACTGACGGCATGGGTGCCGCATTGCGCGGGGGCAAGCACCCAGGCGCCGCATTCGATGGACCGCGCGCGCAGCAAGGGCTCCCAATGTGCCGCGCCGGTTTCGGGGCTGAAGGCGGCGGGCACGGTGAGCAGATCCGCCCCCGCCTTGGCAAGCGCGCGGTAGAGATGCGCAAAGCGCAGGTCATAGCAGATCGTCAGCCCGATAGCGGCAAAGGGAGTCTCGGCAAGCACCGCCTGCGCTCCGGGGCGGAAACCTTGCGATTCGCGGTATGTCTCCGTCTGCGAGATCGCCACATCGAACATGTGGATCTTGTCGTAGCGCGCGCGCAATTCCCCCGATGGATCGATCAGGAAGGAGCGGTTGGCGAACCGCCCCTCGGGATCATCGGTTTTCAGCGCAAGCGAGCCGATCAGCAGCCAGATGCCCAGCCGCGCGGCCTCCTCACGCAGCGCGGCGAGGGTGCGGTCCTGCCCCTCGGGCTGGAGCACTTCGCGTTGATGCGTGCGGCTGGTCGAGACGCAGTTGGTCACCTCCGGGGTGAGCACGAAATCCGCGCCCTCACGGGCGGCGCGGCGCACCATCCCCACGGTATCGGGCAGGTTCGCCGCCGGGTCGTCCCCCACAGTAAGCTGGACCAGCCCGGCGCGCACCGCTCAGCCCTCCAGCAGCGCGTCGAGCTTGCCGGCGCGCTCGAGCGCCATGAGCTCGTCACAGCCGCCGACATGGGTGTCGCCGATGAAGATCTGCGGCACGGTGCTCCGCCCCTTCGCGCGCTGCATCATCTCTGCCTTGCGCTCGGGCTCGGCCCAGACGTCGTGTTCGGTAAAACTCACGCCCTTTCCAGTGAGCAGCCGTCTGGCTGCGTGGCAGAACCCGCACATGGGGCGGGTATAGATTTCAATAGCTTGCATTCGCGCTCCTTTTGTTTGCGCGACTATACGGATTCAGGGAAGCTTCGCAACGCGCGCGAGGACGAGCATGTCGACGCTGCGCGCGCCGCCGTCCAGGCAGGCTGCGCTCGCCGCGGTGAGCGTCGCGCCCGAGGTCATCACGTCGTCGATGAGCAGGATGCGTGCGCCCTGCAGCAGATGCGCGCGGCGCGGATGCGGGGCGAT
>PWLT01000172.1 GCA_003558415.1 Hyphomicrobiales bacterium | reverse complement strand
GCATGAATGCGCCACCGACGAGGTGGGCGAGATCTGCGTGGCCAATCCCGGCGTCCTTCCCGGCGCGACCTACACCGATGACGCGCGCAACAAGAAGCTCTTCGCCGACGGGCGCTTTCTGCGCACCGGCGATCTGGGCCGCCTCGACGAGGAGGGCTATCTGTGGATCACCGGGCGGTCCAAGGACATCATCATCCGCAGTGGCCACAATATCGACCCGGCCATGATCGAGGAGGCGCTGCTGAGCCATGAGGCGGTGGCCTTCGCCGGCGCCATCGGCCAGCCTGACGCCTTCGCGGGGGAACTCCCCTGCGCCTATGTGGAGCTGGTGTCCGATGTGAAGGTCACGTCGAAGGAGCTGCTCGACCACGCCCAATCCCGCATCTCCGAGCGCGCCGCCATCCCCAAGCATCTTGAGGTGCTCGACGAGCTGCCCAAGACCGCAGTGGGCAAGATCTTCAAGCCCGATCTGCGCATGCGGGCGATTACGCGGGTCTATGACGAGGCGCTCAAGGAGGCCGGGCTTGCCGCACAGGTCGCCGAGGTCAGGGAGGACCGCAAGCGCGGGCTCGTGGCCCGGCTGCGCCGCACCGGTTCGGTCGACGAGGATGCCGTCGCGAAGGTGCTCGGCGAATTCACCCGGCCCTGGGAATGGGCGGATGAGGGGGAAGAAACCGCCAAGGAGTGATCTCGGTCTTCGAGGCGCGGTTCCTGTGCCTGCTCCACGCGGAACGCGACCAGTTCTTCGTGAGGTTAGATCACTGGGAGCGGGGGCGGCGGGGCTTCGCCCCGGTCGGTAAGGCATCGATCCTCAAACGTCGGGGCTGATCGCATCTGTGCGTGCAGGGGCACGCAACGACTGCTTTCGCACCCCCGATCCGCTCGCCGCGCCGGGCGCTGCGGCGAGGGCCGCGCCGGAGTGCTCGCGCATCATGAACATGCGCGGCGCCATTCCCCCACCTGACGCGCGGCGCTGGCGGATCGGCGCCCAACTCGGCCGGGCGCAACCCCATCGTCCTCCGTGCGGAATCAATTCGGATGACCGCAACACGCGCCAGCACGCGCGCAGATGCGCGGTGATCGAGTGAGCGAGGACCGGCGCGCAACGAGCGAACGGCCTGCGCATCCAGATCGCTTGCGTGCCGCCAAGCCCGGGGGCTTGTCCTGCCACGCAATGGTACCATTATCATGGCGATGACCGGAACACTGCTTGTCTTCGGGCACGGGTATTCGGCCCGTGCGCTCACCCGACGCCTGATCCCGCAGGGATGGCGGATCATCGGAACGACGCGTCACCGCGACAAGGCCGCCGCGCTTGCCCGCGAGGGTGTCGAGCCGCTAATCTGGCCGGGCGAGGATCCGGCACCCGCACTGGCCGAGGCCACGCATCTTCTCGCCTCGATCGCCCCCGACGAGGATGGCGACCCGGTGCTGCGCGCACATGCGCAGGCTATCGCCGCGGCCGTGCATCTGCGCTGGGTCGGGTATCTCTCCACCACAGGGGTCTATGGCGACCATGCCGGTGCATGGGTGGACGAGGACACACCGCTTGCCCCGACCACTGAGCGCGGGCGCCGGCGGGTAAGCGCCGAGCGCCAGTGGCAGGAGGTCTGTGCGCATGGCGGCCAGCGGCTGCACATCTTCCGCCTGGCGGGGATCTACGGCCCCGGCCGAGGCCCATTCGAGAAACTGCGCCGGGGCACCGCGCGGCGCATCGTCAAGCCAGGGCAGGTCTTCTCGCGCATTCATGTGGAGGATATCGCCCGCGCAATTGCCGCCTCGATGGCCCGGCCCAGAGAGGGCGGCGCGGTGTGGAACCTGTGCGATGACGACCCCGCGTCGCCGCAGGATGTGATCGAATATGCCGCGCGGCTTCTTGGCATGCCGCCCCCCCCCGACCTCGATTTCGAGAGCGCCGATCTGGGCGAGATGGCGCGCAGCTTCTATTCGGAATCCAAGCGCGTGGCCAATACGCGTATCAAGCGTGATCTGGACTTCTCCCTTCGTTACCCCGACTATCGCAGCGGCCTTGCGGCGATCCTTGAGGCGGAATCCTGACCCGCGCGTGACGCCGCCTCAAACTGCGACGGAGAATGATGATGTCACGCATTGCATGGATTGCCGCTGCCACACTCGCCCTGGCCGGGCCCGCCAAGGCGCAGGAAGTGATCGGCGAGATCACCGCAACCCTCGACGGCGAGCAGCGCGTCTGGCAGACGCTCGCGGCCACCGGGGAGGAAGAAAGCTACAACACCGGGGTGAGCGATATCGCCGGGTTCATGTGGGATATCTCCATCCAGGGCTATCCCGATGGGCGTCCCGGCATCGCCGGGGCACTGTCGATCACCCTGATCGGCATGACCGGCGAGGACACGCCGCAAGAGGCGCTGATCCTCTATGTGCCCGAACGGATGACACAGCTCTACTCCAGCCCCGAGGACGGCGTGGAGGCCGGGGAGATCGTGCAGATCGAGCGTCTGGAACTGGGCGAGGAGGGCGGCTTCGTCGAAGGCCGCTTTGCAGCGCCGCTTTGCTTCAAGGACGGTTTCATGGCCCCGCCTGATC
>PWLT01000363.1 GCA_003558415.1 Hyphomicrobiales bacterium | reverse complement strand
TGATCGCGCATGTATCGGCCTGCGAGACATTGCGGCCCGGCGAATTCCTCGGCTCGGGCACGGTGGGCAATGGCTGCGGGCTGGAGCATATGAAGTTCCTCTCGCCCGGCGACGTGGTGGAGCTGGAGGTCGAGGGGATCGGCATCCTGCGCAACCGCCTGGTCAAGCCGGGGACATGACATGATGACGCGCATGGGCCGGGCAATTGCGTGTTCCGCAGCGACGCTCCGGGGCGGTTGCTGCCGAGACGCGAGGGCCTGCGCATGAGCTTCTCTGCCATCCCGGCGCATGGCGTCTCGCGCGCCCGTGTGCCAGGGCACGGCGATGCCGATGTGCCGCCGCGTGCATCGCGCCGCGGGCTCGGCGCCCGAAGCGATGACCCTGCGGCCAGCGGCGTGCTGCGTTCCGGGGTTGCCCGCTCATGAATATCGCCAGCTGGCTCGACAGGGCGGCGCTGCGCTGGCCCGGACGCCCCGCCCTGATGCACGGCATGGCCGTGGAGGCCGATTACGCCGGTTTCCGCGCGCGTGCCGCGGCGCTGGGGAGCTGGCTGCGCGGGCGCGGTATCGGCCCGGGCGACCGGGTGGCGATCTTCATGCGCAACTGCCCCGAATACCTGATCGCGCTTTTCGGCTGCTGGTATGCCGGCGCGATCGCCGTGCCGATCAACGCCAAGCTGCACGCCAGGGAGGCATCCTGGATCATCGATAACAGCGGCGCGCCGCTGTGTTTCACGACGCCGGGGCTGGAGGCCGGGATCGATGGGGTCGAATGTGTCGATCCGACCGGCGCGGCATTCCTTGCCGCGCTCGCCCCCGCGCGGGGCGGTGCGCCGAGCCTGCCGCCCGATGCGATCGCCTGGCTGTTCTACACCTCGGGAACGACGGGGCGCCCGAAGGGTGTGTGCATCACCCACGGGATGCTCACGGCGATGTCGCTTACCTATACGGTCGATGTCGATTCCGTCCATACCGACGATGCCGCCTATTATGCCGCCCCGATGAGTCACGGCTCCGGGCTGTATTCCCCGGTCCATGTCCTGCATGGCGCGGCGCATCTGTGTCCGGTATCGGGCGGCTTCGATCCGGCGGAGCTGCTGGAAACCGCCGCGGCGCATCGCAGCCTGTCGATGTTCATGGCCCCGACAATGGTGCACCGGCTCACGGCCTATGCCCGCGCCCATGGTGGCACCGGTGCGGGGATCCGCACGATCGTTTATGGCGGCGGGCCGATGTATCGCGCCGACATCGAGGCCGCGCTCGACGTGTTCGGCCCGAAATTCGTCCAGATCTACGGGCAGGGCGAATGCCCGATGGCGATTACCGCCCTGCCTCGCGGGGTTGTCGCCGATCGCGGAGATCCCGACTGGGCCAGACGCATCGCCTCGGTCGGTCAGCCTCAATCCGCCGTCGAGGTGCGCATTTGCGACGAAGAGGGGCGCCCGGTGCCCCGAGGCGAGATGGGCGAGATCATGGTGCGGGGGCTTCCGGTCATGCCGGGCTATTGGCAGAACCCCGAGGCGAACGCGCGGACGGTGCGTGACGGCTGGCTGCTCACCGGCGATATCGGCAGCATGGACGCGCAGGGCTATGTCGCGCTCAAGGACCGCTCGAAGGATGTCATCATATCGGGCGGCAACAACATCTATCCGCGCGAGGTAGAGGAGGCGCTGCTGACCCATCCGGGCGTGGCCGAGGCCTGTGTCGTCGGTCGCGTGTCACAGCTCAGGGGGGAGGATGTGGTGGCCTATGTCGTGCCCGCCCCCGATGCGGTGCTGAGCAAGGCCAATCTGAACAGGCATTGCATGGAACGGATGGCGCGTTTCAAGCGGCCCAAGCATTACCGCTTTGTTCAGTGCCTGCCCAAGAACGCGTACGGGAAGGTCCTCAAGATGGAGATCCGCCAGCGCGAATCGGGGATTGAGTAGGGCGCGGTTCGCACATCCGAATTCACTGCGCTCTCGGTGCCGACGGGGGCGCGCCCGTCCGAGGTGGGCGCGGAACGCGCCCGCCTGGGGGGCGGGCGGGCGCGTCCCCGTCGCTGGCGCGACGGGGCCCGTGAATCCTGGCGATCACAACTTGCCATAGCGTCGATCGCCGCGCCTCGGGTGGCGGCCGCATCGTCTCCCGCGCAATCTCGCCCGATCCACGTCCCGAGGGCGCTTCAGCCCTCGATGGCATAGGGCAGCGTCTCGCGGCGGTCGGGGTCGACGAGGAGCCGCTGGTCGAGCGGCGGCACCGAACGTTGATGGCAGTCGCGCCGCGGGCAGATGCGGCAGGAAATCCCGATGGGCTCGAAGGCGCCCGAACGTCCGAGATCGAGATCGTCGGCATAGACGAGCGTATCGGCATGGGCGATCTCGCAACCCAGCCCGATGGCGTAGCGCCGCACCGGGGCGCGGAACGAGCCGCCGGGTTTGGAGACGTCGCGCGCCAGGCAGAAATAGCGCTTCCCGTCGGGTGTCTCGGCCAACTGGCGCAGGAACCGCCCCGGCGTCTCGAAGGCGCGATGGACATTCCACAGCGGGCAGGCGCCGCCGAAACGCGCGAATTGCAGCCGCGTGGCCGAATG
>PWLT01000294.1 GCA_003558415.1 Hyphomicrobiales bacterium | reverse complement strand
CGTCCAGAGCCTGATATTGGGCATGCGACCGCCTGGGGGGCGGGCGCCGCGAGCGGCCCGGGCGAGGTGAAATCGATCAAACGCGACGCGCGCTAGTGTGTTGCGGGTATCCGGATTCGTTCCGGTCGAAGTGGCTGCTGGAGCGCGCCCGCCGTCATGCCCGAGGCATGCCTGCGGCGGGATGGGACGGGCGGGCGCGGGTCCCGTCGCTCACGCGACATGGCCCGCGAATCGTATCGATTACAACGCACTTTAGTGCTGATGCCCCGACCCGGCCCCATGATCGGCCGCGCGTTCGAGATCGACGGGGATTTCCGCGACCAGATCGCCGGCGATCTCGAAGGTCAGGGTGAGTGTGACGCTCGCGCCATGCTCGAACGGCGCGCGCAGCCCCATGAACATCACATGGTCACCCCCGCGTTCGAGCGCATGCTGCCCCCCCGCCGGGATGGCAAGGCCTTCCTCAAGCTCGATCATCTGCATCACGCCTTCATCGGTCTCGATATGGGTGTGGATCTCGACCCGCTCGGCCGCGTCGGAGGCCGCCGCGATCAGCCGGTCATCCTCGGAGCCGTGATTTTCGATGATCATGAAAGCGGCGCCGGAGCTCGCCATCGCGCTGGAGGCGCGGGCATAGGCATCGCTGATGGTGATGGTCTCGGCCCCATAGGCCGGCAGGGCGAAACTCGCCGCCAGGGCGGCGACGGAAACGGCGATCTTTTTCATTGCTCTACCTGTCTGTCTGTAACGTGTTTCGAAGTTCACCGAAGATCAGACAGACAAGGGCGGGGCGCGGGCATGAAAGCCCGGAAACCCTGCCGTGATATCGGCCGCGACCGATTCGCCGGTCCAGTGCGCCGCACGCGCGAGCAGCCTCGGCTCGGGAAGCTCGGGCTGTCCGGGCAGCGACAGGGCGACCGGAATGCAGTCCGGGCAATGCTTCAGTAGATCTCCGTCCGTCTCACCCGTGTCGAGCCGGACGGTCACGATCCGCCCGTCAATACACAGCTCAACGCTCACCGAACCATGCCCGGACCCATGCGCGAGCGGTGCGGGCAGACCCGCCAGCATGAAGGCTGCTGAAAGCACGGCGGCCAGTATGTAGCGCTGCATGTGCATGACACCCCTCGGCCCGAGGGCGCCAGAATGGGGCGGCCGCGCCGTCAAGGCAAGGCGCAAGCCGCAGATGCGGCGTCACATCGCACTGATCGCCGCCGCCCCGGCATGCCCATGCACGCTGCGCGGGGGCTCAGTCGATACGGCGATAGGCCCAGGCGGGGCGCCCATCCGCAAGTTCTACGAGCGTGCGCTCGTAACGCAGCCCCCGGCGCTCGAAACGATCGAACCGGGTGAGAACCTCGGGCGTGACTTCCAGAAGGACGCCCTCCACGCGCGCGCCCTCCTCGGCCACGATGTTGCGTCCCTCGCGCCGGTACCCCTCAAGGGTGGCCGGTTCGGTGGGCAATACCTGCCCCGCGACCACGAAGCGGATGACGGGGCTTTCGAGCGTGGCGTAGCCGAAGACCGGCAGCAGCGCCTCCCCCGGCGCGGGCGGCGTCTCGATCGGGGGCAGGTAGATCGGCGCATGGCGCACGCTCAACCCGACGATGGACAGTACCGCCGCGAGCGCGAAGGCGATGAGCCGCAACCGGCGCGGCGGCGCATCCGTGTGCCGGCGCAGCCGCCTCATACGCTTCGCCGCGGCGCGCGGAACTCCGCGCCCCCGCTCACCCAGGCACCTGCCCGATCGCCTGGCCGGCGCCCGGCGGACGCGGCAGATCGGCCTGCGCGGCAGCGATCGCGTCGAGACGCTCGCGAACATGCGGGGCGGTCCGGCAGGCCCGGCCCCGCGCGGCATCGACATGCAGCAGCATCTGCTCGACCGTGGCCAGAACCTCACCGTCGCGCGCGATGCGCACGAAGAGATGCAGCCGCTTGTCGTCATGTGCGAGCAACTGCACGCTCCCGCAAAGACGGTCGCCCTGCCGCGCCTCGGCCAGATGGCGGATATGGCTCTCAACGCTGTAATAGCTCAAGCCCCCGGCGACGTAGTCGCGCCCCGCTCCGATCAGACCGAGGAAGGCATCAACCGTCAGGGAGGCGGCGTAGAGGTAGCGGCTCTCGGTCATGTGGCCGTTATAGTCGATCCAGGAGCCGGGCACCTCCATATGCGCCAGCTCCATCGGCGCGCCGGGCACATCGCCTGCGCCCGCCTCCGCGGGAGAGGCCAGGGAGTCGCGCCGTTGCGCGTCATGGGCGTTGAGCACTCGCCCCGCGCCCCAGTCGCGGTCCTTGAGCGCGCGCAGAATCCCCACGAGATTGGCGTCGCGGATATGCTCAAGCTCGCGGATGGAGTGATAGCCCGACTGCGCGTCCGACTGCGCCGCGATCCGGCCGGCAAGCGCGTCGTCGAGTTCGGGCACATCGGTCAGGCGCGACCACGGCCAGCTCAGCGCCGGGCCGAACTGATCGAGGAAATGGCGCATCCCCGCCTCGCCGCCGGCGATGCGGTAGGTCTCGAAGAGGCCCATCTGCGCCCAGCGCGGCCCCATCCCCAGCGTGATCGCGGCGTCGAT
>PWLT01000010.1 GCA_003558415.1 Hyphomicrobiales bacterium | reverse complement strand
GTCGGCGCGCGGGATTTGCCCGCGCGCCGAATCCACAGAGCCGATTGCCGCCTTCGGAGTGATTGCCAATGGCCGACATGCTGCAGTTCCTCATATCCGGGCTGACGGTCGGGGCGGTCTACGCCCTGCTCGCGCTTGGGTTCACGATCATCTACAACGCCTCGGAGGTGGTGAATTTCGCCCAGGGCGAGTTCGTGATGCTGGGCGGCATGATCACCGTCTTCACGCTGGCCGCCGGGGTGCCGCTGCCGCTGGCCATTCTGGTCGCCGTCATCGCAACGACCGTGGTGGGCGTGGCGCTCAACAAGCTTGCGATCGAACCCGCGCGCGGCGCGCCGGTGGTCTCCATCATCATCATCACGATCGGGGCTTCCATCCTGATCCAGGGCACCACGCAGATCGTCTTTGACCGCCAGATTCACCGCTTTCCGGCCTTCTCGGGCGACATGCCCTTCCGCGTCTTCGGGGCGACGATCCTGCCACAGAGCCTGTGGGTGCTGGGGGGCGCGGCGGCGATCTTCGTCGGGCTGTGGCTTTTCTTCACGCGCACGCTGACCGGAAAGGCGGTGCTCGCCACCGCCAACAACCGGCTGGCCGCGCAACTCGTGGGTATCAACACGCGCTTCATCATGACGCTGAGCTTCGGCCTCGCGGCGGCGATCGGCGCCATTGCCGGGGTGCTGATCACGCCGATCACGCTGGTGAGCTACGATGTCGGTGTGCCGCTGGCGCTCAAGGGCTTCGCGGCGGCCATGCTCGGCGGGCTGGGCAATCCGCTCGGCGCGCTGGTGGGCGGGCTGCTTCTGGGCCTGCTGGAGGCGCTGACCGCGGGCTATATCAGCTCGCAATACAAGGACGCCGTGGCCTTCATCGTGCTGATCGCGGTGCTGTTCGCCAGACCGCAGGGATTGTTCGGCCGCAAATCGACCGAGCGGGTGTAAGCGATGAAACTGACGGCGAAACAGGCGACGCTGCTGGTGCTGGCCATTCTGATCGTGGTCGCGCCGTTCTTCTTCCCCTCGGGCTATTATTACCGGGTCGGGGCGCTCATCTTCGTCAACGGTCTGGCGGTGACGGGGCTGGTGATCCTGATCGGCTATGCCGGGCAGATCAGCCTCGGGCACGCGGGCTTTGCGGGCATCGGCGCCTATGCCTGCGCGATTGCTCCGGTTGAATTCGGCATCCCGCCGGTGCTGGCGATGATCGGCGGCGCCGTGATCTCGGGGGTGCTGGCCTGGATCATCGGGCGGCCGATCCTGCGTCTGCATGGCTACTATCTCGCCGTCGCCACGCTGGGCTTCGGCATCCTGGTGTCGATGGTCCTGACCAATGAATCGCAATGGACCGGCGGCCCCGACGGTATGGCCGTCAACGATATCGGCCTGCGCGCGATCCTCATGGACATGGGCTGGCAGATGAGCGCGGGGCAGTTCTGGTACGGCTTCTCGGCGATCTTCCTGTTCGTCGGTGCCTGGCTTGCGCTCAACCTGTTCGGCAGCCCGACGGGCCGCGCGCTGCGCGCGCTGCACGGCTCCGAAGTCGCGGCCATGACCGTCGGCGTCAACGTGCCGCGGCTCAAGCTGCATGCCTTCGTGATCTCGGCGGTCTATGCCTCGGTCTCGGGCTCGCTGCTGGCGCTGATGAACCGCTTCATCACGCCCGATGTCGCGGGCTTCATGCATTCGGTCGAGATGGTCGTGATGGCCGTGCTGGGTGGCGTGGGCTCGGTGCTGGGCGCGATCTTCGGCGCGGCGATCCTCACGGCGCTCCCGCAGGCGCTGACCTTCTTCCATGAATACGAGCATCTGCTGCTGGGGCTGATCATGATCCTCGTGATGATCTTCATGCCTGCGGGGCTCCTGCCCAGCCTGCTGCGCCGCTTCCGGGGGAGGGAGGAATGAAGCTTCTCGATATCGACGGGCTGGGGATCGATTTCGGCGGGCTCAAGGCCGTGGACGAGGTCAGTTTCGGCGTCGATCCCGGTGAGATCGTCTCGATCATCGGGCCCAACGGGGCGGGCAAGACGACGCTGTTCAACATGATCTCGGGCATCTACCTGCCGCATCGCGGCAAGGTGCGGCTCGAGGGTGAGGATGTCACCGGCCTGCGCCCGCACGAGCTTGCCGCGCGCGGTCTGTCGCGCACCTTTCAGAACCTGCAGATCTTCCAGTCGATGACGGTGCTCGAAAACGCCATGGCCGGCCATCACCTGCATGAGCGCGGCCGGGTTCTCTCCGACTTGCTCGGGCTGCCCGTCTCGCGCCGGCGCACGCGCAAGACCGAGGAGAGTGCGCGTGCCCTGCTTGAGAAGGTCGGGCTCGCGCGGGCGGCGCATTGGGAGGCCTCGTCGCTCTCCTACGGCGCGCTCAAGCGGCTGGAAATCGCGCGCGCGCTGGCCATGTCGCCGCGCATCCTGCTGCTCGACGAGCCCGCCGCGGGCTGCAACGCCGTCGAGACCGAAGAGATCGACCGCCTGATCGCCGAGATCGCTGAAAGAGGTGTCGCGGTGCTTCTGGTGGAGCATGACATGAAGCTGGTGATGAAAATCTCGAACCATGTGGTGGTGCTCGATCATGG
>PWLT01000014.1 GCA_003558415.1 Hyphomicrobiales bacterium | reverse complement strand
GCCGCCTGCACGCCCGCGCCGCGCTGGCGCTGGACGAGCCGGCCCAGGCGCTGCGTCTGATCGCCGGAGAGCGCGGCGATGCCGCCGCCCGCCTGCGTGGCGCGGCGCTCGCCCGGCTCGGCGATCACGGCGCCGCCACCGCAGCCTATCGCGCGGCCGAGGCGCGCGAGGCGATGACCCGGGCCGCCTGGCTCGCAGGCGACGGTGAGACCATTTCCCGCCATGGCAGCGCGTTGCAGCGCGCCGCCATGGGGTTGAGCATTGATGAGAACGCCGCGGCGGGTGACTTCGCCGCCACGGCAGCGGCCGGGGACAGCGCCCAGACGGAGCCGGAACTGCCGGCACCCCAACCGGATGACGCGCCGGGGGCGGACCCGGCGTCGGAGGCGGCGGGCACACAGGAACAGGGGCCGCTGCAACGCGGTCAGGCGTTGCTCGAGCGCAGCGCGCGCATGCGCGCCACGCTCGACGATCTGCTCGACAGCCACCCCGCGCCGTGAGTGCCGCCATCCCGCCGGGCGCCGGTTACGAAACCTAAACCATGGCCCCATAGCCTTCCGGCAGTGCCGCAAGAACTGCGTGATCCATGAGCCAGAAAGCGACTCTCCCGCCGCTTCCGCGAAGCCCCCGCTCCCGCACTGCCGGAGCGGCGCGCAAGGCACTGGCAATTTGCGGCCTTTCGGGGGCCGCGATCCTCGCCATACTGATCAGCGCCCCCGCATCGGCCGCCACTCCGGCCGCGCAATGCGAAGGCGCCGCGCGCACGGCCGCTCAGCTCACCGGGGTGCCGGCCGAAGTGCTCGCGGCGCTGGCGCTGACCGAATCGGGTCGCGCGCGGGGGGGAGGCCTGCGCCCCTGGCCCTGGACGGTCAATATCGCCGGCGACGGGCAGTGGTTCGACAGCCGCGACTCGGCCATCGCGCATGCGCGTGCCGCCCTCAGGGCCGGCAAGCGCAACGTCGATATCGGGTGCTTCCAGATCAATTACCGCTGGCACGCGAGCGCCTTCGACTCGCTCGAGGCGATGTTCGACCCGCAGGCCAATGCGCTCTACGCCGCGCGTTTCCTGCGCCGTCTGGAGCGGGAGTTCGGTGACTGGGAAGCGGCGGCGGGCGCCTATCACTCGCGCACGCCGGAACTCGCCGAGCGCTACGTCGCGCGCTTCCGCAGCCATCTCGGCACCGCCAATGACGGCCCCGCCGGGGGGACGAAAGCCAGCGAGCCGAAGCGCCAGGCGAGCGCCCGGCCGACCCGGCGCCCGCCGCCCGCCGCCGCGCCCTATCCGCTGCTTGCGGCCGGCGCCGCCCCGGCGATGGGATCGCTCGTGCCCGGCGATGCCGTGGCCTCGCGCGGTGGCCTGCTGACCCCGGCCGCGGGGAAACTGCAATGACGCTCTCGCTCGCCGCCCTGTTCCGCCCCACGATCCTGCTCGCGCTGGCGCTGATGGCGGTGATCGTGATGATGATCCTGCCCGTGCCGGCCTGGGTGCTCGATATCGGGCTGGCCGCCTCCTTCGCGCTGGCGATCCTGATCTTCACCATCACGCTCTTCGTCGAACGCCCGCTGGATTTCTCGGCCTTTCCCACGGTCCTTCTGGCCTCGCTGATGCTGCGGCTGTCGCTCAATGTCTCCTCGACCAAGCTGATCATCGGCGAGGGCCACACCGGCACCCATGCCGCGGGCGACGTGATCCAGGGCTTCGCGATGTTCGTGATGGGCGGCAGCGTGCTGCTGGGCGTGGTGATCTTCTGCGTGCTCTTGATCGTCAATTTCATCGTCATCACCAAGGGCGCGGGGCGCATGGCCGAAGTGGGCGCGCGATTCGCGCTCGACGGCATGCCCGGCAAGCAGCTCGCCATCGACAGCGACATGGCCGCGGGCGCCATCGACCACCAGCAGGCGAAGGCCCGGCGCGAGACCGAACAGGCCGAGACGAGCTTCTTCGGCTCGCTCGACGGGGCATCCAAATTCGTCAAGGGCGATGCGGTCGCGGGGCTGCTGATCACCCTGCTCAACATAGTCATGGGGCTGGTGATCGGCACCACCGTGCATGGCATGGCGCTGGCCGACGCTTTCGAGACCTATGCGATCCTCACGGTGGGCGACGGGCTGGTCTCGCAGATCCCGGCGGTGGTGATCTCGATCGCCGCGGCGCTGCTGCTGGCGCGCGGCGGCGCCACCGGCGCCACCGATCTGGCCCTGCTGGCGCAGTTCGGCCGCCACCCGGCAGCCCTGACCACCGTGGCGGTGCTCATGGCGCTGTTTGCCTTCGTGCCGGGGCTGCCCTTCGTGCCCTTCGTGCTGGGGGCGATCGTGCTGGGGGGCACCGCGTGGCGGCTGCATGCAACCGCCCGGCGCAGCGAGCAGGAGCAGAGCGAAGCCGAGGAGGGGCGTGCGCAGGAGCGTGCGCCCGCCCCTTCGCTGGGCGACACGCTCGATCTCGACGACATTCACGTGCAGTTCGCCTCCGATCTCGTGGCCATGGTGCTCGACCCGGCGACGGGGCTGGACGCGCGCATCGCCAATCTGCGCAATCACGTCGCCGAGCAATACGGGCTCGTCCTCCCCGAGATCCGGCT
>PWLT01000452.1 GCA_003558415.1 Hyphomicrobiales bacterium | reverse complement strand
GGCATAGCCGCAGGGGCTGAGGCTAGACTGGCCTGCGCGACACAAGGGGGAGGAAGCGTCCGCCATGGAAGATCACGGTGCCTCGCAGACCGAGAAGGGCGGCGACTTCGTGCAGTCGCTGGCGCGCGGGCTCGCCGTGCTCAAGGCCTTCGACCAGGACAGCCCGGCCATGACGCTCAGCGACGTAGCGCGCAAGACGGGCATGTCGCGCGCCGCCGCGGGGCGGTTCCTGCGCACGCTGGTGGCGCTGGAATATGCCTGCTTTGACGGGCGCCAATACCGGCTGCGCCCGCGCGTGCTGGAGCTGGGAATGGCCTATTTCAGCTCGCATTCGCTGGTGGACATCGCCAATCCGATCCTCGCCGCAGCCGCCGAGAAGGCGCAGGAGCCCTGTTCGATGGCGGTGCTCGACGGCGCCGAGATCGTCTATGTCGCGCGTCACACCGCCAACAGGATGATGTCGATCACCATCACCATCGGCAAACGCTACCCCGCCCATTCCACGACGCTGGGGCGTGTGCTGCTGGGCGGGCTCGATGACGCGGAGCTTGAACGCATCCTCGCCGAGGCCGAGATCGCGCAGGTCACGCCCTATACCGTCACCGACAAGGCTGAGCTGCGCAGGCTGATCGAACGCGCCCGCAGCGAGGGCTACGCCATGGCCGAGAGCCTTCTGGAGGTGGGGATCCTGTCGATCGCGGTTCCGGTGCGCGGGCGCTCGGGTGAGATCGTCGCGGCGATCAACATGGGTGTTCCGTCCTCGCGCCATACGCTGGAGAGCCTGCGCACGCAGCTTCTGCCCATTTTGCGCGATACCGCCGCAGAGATCGAGTTCGCGCTTTCGAAGCGCCCCTGACCCGTCACCCCCCCTGCGCGCAGCGGTTGACTCGGTGAAAGCCACCTTGCTAACATGACCACACAGCGAACGATTGACCGCATAGCGAACACCATAATACGGAGCGACAGGGATGGATGCCAGCACGCCGGTTTCGGTGCGTGACCTGCACAAGCGCTTCGGCAGGCTCGAGGTGCTCAAGGGCATCTCGATGACCGCCGAAGCGGGCGATGTCGTCTCGATCATCGGTGCCTCCGGCTCGGGCAAGAGCACCTTCCTGCGCTGCATCAACCTGCTGGAGACCTATGAGGGCGGCGATATCCACATCTTCGGCGAGCGCCTCGCCGTCGGCCCCAAGGGGCGCATCGACAACCGTCAGGCCGACCGCATCCGCACCCGCGTCGGCATGGTGTTCCAGAATTTCAACCTGTGGTCCCATCGCACCGTGCTGCAGAACCTCACCGAAGCGCCGATCCATGTGCTGGGCCTGTCGCGCCGCGCGGCCGAGGAGCGCGCCGAGGCGCTGCTGGAGAAGGTCGGCATCGCCGAGAAGCGCAACCACTACCCCAACCATCTCTCGGGCGGGCAGCAGCAGCGCGCGGCCATCGCGCGGGCGCTGGCGATGGAGCCCGATGTGCTGCTTTTCGACGAGCCCACCTCGGCGCTCGACCCAGAGCTTGTCGGCGAGGTGCTGCGCGTGATGCGCGCGCTCACCGAAGAGCAGCGCACCATGATCATCGTCACCCACGAGATGCGCTTCGCGCGCGAGGTGTCCTCCAAGGTTCTCTATTTCCACCAAGGGCTCATCGAAGAAGAAGGCCCCCCCGAGCAGGTGTTCGGCGCGCCGAAATCGGAACGCTGCCACCAGTTCATCCGCCAAGCCTTCGACGGCTGAGGCAATCCCGTCCATCAACAGCAAGCAGGGAGAACGACCCATGACCACCACGACGAAACTCGCCGCCACCGCAGTTGCCGCGGCGATCGCGCTGGGCAGCACGGCCAGCGCGGACACGCTGCGCATCGCGACCGAAGGCGCCTACCCCCCGTTCAACTTCGTCGATGCCAGCGGCGAGCTTCAGGGCTTCGACGTCGATATCGCCAAGGCGCTGTGCGAGGCGATGGAGGCCGATTGCGAGATCACCGCACAGGCTTGGGACGGCATCATTCCCGGCCTCAATGCCGGGCGCTACGACGCCATCGTGGCCTCGATGTCGATCACCCCCGAGCGGCAGGAGGCGGTGAACTTCACCCAGCCCTATTATCAGGCGGGCGCGGTGCTGGTCGCCCCAGTGGATTCCGACATCATGCCCGAGCCCGAGGCCATGGCCGGACAGCTCATCGGCGTGCAGCGCGCCTCCACCTATGCCAATCTGATCGAGCAGCGTTTCCCCGAGGCCGAGGTCCGGCTCTACGACACGGTGGAGAACCACAATCTCGACCTGACCGCCGGGCGGCTCGACGGGGTGATCGCGCAGCGCATCTTCATGTCGAACTGGCTGGAGGATGAAGGCGAGGGCTACGAGATGAAGGGCGAGGCGATGCTCGACCCCGACATCCTGGGCCTTGGTGCGGGCATCGCCGTGCGCAAGGAGGACACGGACCTGCTGGAGCGGCTCGACGCCGCGCTCACGCAGATCATGGATGACGGCACCTATGACGAGATCAACGACCGTTACTTCCCCGTCAGCCTGATGCCTCAGCGCTGATCGCCTTCGCGCCCGCCCCGCCCGGTCGATCGGGCCGGGGC
>PWLT01000131.1 GCA_003558415.1 Hyphomicrobiales bacterium | reverse complement strand
GCATTTCAGGAAGGACAATGGAATGACCGCCAACTCACTCAAGTCAACCACGGCAATTCTCGTTGCCATGTCGCTGCTGCAGCCATTGCCGGCGCTGGCACAATCAGGCTCGGGCGCAACCGCAGGCAATGCCGGGGGTGGACTGCTCAACTCGCGCACACCGGAGGAAATCTGTTCTGAGGCGGGGATATTCGACGAGACGGCGTGCGAGCTCTTCATTCTGGATCTTGAAGCCGCTGCGGCGGATGAGGCCACCAATGATGGCACCGACACCGATATGGAGGAGCTAGAGGCCCAGGCCGATGCAGAAGCTGAGGCCGAGGCAGAAGCCCTGGCAGCGGAAGAAGCCGAGGCCGACGCGCAGGCCGCCGCCGACGCCGAAGCTGAAGCCGAAGCGCGTGCCGCAGAAGAGGCAGAGGCTCAGGCAGCGGAAGAAGCCGAGGCCGATGCACAGGCCGCCGCTGACGCCGAGGCCGAAGCTGAAGCCGAAGCGCGTGCCGCAGAAGAGGCAGAGGCTCTGGCAGCGGAAGAAGCCGAGGCCGACGCGCAGGCCGCCGCCGACGCTGAGGCGGAAGCTGAAGCCGAAGCGCGTGCCGCAGAAGAAGCCGAAGCGGATGCACAGACCGCTGCCGACGCCGAAGCCGCAGCGCTTGCCGCAGCAGAAGCCGAAGCCCTGGCGGCGGAGGCATGCCTGGCCGAGATTGTCGCCCCCGACGGAACGATCATCTGCGTCGACACGCTGACCGGCGATGCCATTGCAGCGCTCGCAGCCGATGAGGGCGCGGAAACCGAGGAAGCGGCAGAAGTGACGACCGAAACCGTCACCGAGGAAACACGCCGCTCAAGCAGCGAGGAGTATCGTGACTGGACGCGTGAAGACCGCGAAAGGCTCGAGGAGACCGAAGATGGCGTCACGACAGCCGCCGAACCCCGCAGCGGGTTGAGCGATCTGGAGCGCGCGGGACTGTTCGTGCTGGGCGCGGCGGTTGTCGGCGCAATCCTGACCAGCGGTCAGCGCGTCGAGTCCAATACCGGCGACAGGATCATCGTGCTCGATGACGACGGCGTCTACCGCGTGCTCAAGGATGACGATGCGCTGCTCCGCCAGCCCGGTTCCGAAGTGCGCACCGAGCGCTACGCCGACGGCTCCACCCGCACCGAAGTCACCCGCGAGGACGGCACCCGGATCGTCACCATCCGCGATTCAAGCGGGCGCGCGCTGCGCCGCGTGCGGATCGAGCCGGACGGGCGCGAATACCTGCTCATCGACGACACCCGTGACTTCGAGCCGGTGATCGTGCGCGATCTTCCCAGACCGGCGCATGAAACCTTCGACTACCGGGCCGCCTCGGACCGCGAGAGCCTGCGGCTGGCATTGCTCGCCGCCGACCGGCGCGACATCGGCCGCAGCTTCAGCCTGCGTCAGGTGCGGGACTATGTGGAAGTGCGCGAACTGGCGCCCGAGATCAATATCGGCGGCCTGACATTCGCCACGAATTCCGCCGCCATCGAGCAGTCGCAGGCGGAGGATCTGCGCGAGATGGGTCTGCTGATGCGCGATCTCATCCTCGACGATCCCACCGAGCTGTTTCTCATCGAGGGCCATACCGATGCGATCGGGAGCGCGGGTTACAACCTTCTGCTGTCCGACCGGCGGGCCGAGTCCGTGGCGCTGGCCTTCACCGAGTATTTCGGCGTTCCGGCGGAGAACATGATCGTTCAGGGCTATGGTGAGAGGTTCCTGAAGATCCCGACCCAGGAAGCCGAACGCCTGAACCGGCGCGTGGCCGTGCGCAGGATCACGGCGCTGGTGCGGCAGAACTGAAGCTGACCTGATCGGGGTGGTGCACTCAGCGCTCCCCCGAGACACGGATTGGCCCCAAGCACACACCCCCGGTCGCGTTCGCGGCCGGGGGTGTTTCCGTCCTGATCAAGGATCGGGATCTGCGTGCATCACCGGCAGCCGATCCCGTTGTCGCCCCGCGCATGAGCGGTCATGCATGCGCTTTGGCGAACCGAAAGGTTACAGACCCCGCGGTGGGGGGCTGCGCGAGACATGACAGGCCACGAGCCCCACAGCGCCGAACATGCGCTTTCAAACGGAAAAGGCGGCCCGGTTTCCCGGGCCGCCTTTGAGTCACAGAGCTCTGGTTATGGTCATGTCACAGAGTGGGCAGGCCGGAACCTCAGCGAACGATATAGGCCACACGGCGCGTGTCGCGCTTGACGAGGACCCGAACGCCATTGACATAGGCATAGTAGTATTCGCTCTCGGGCACTTCAGCCAGCATCACCTCTTCGGGAATGCCCGCGCCCACAACAACCTCTCCCTCCAGGTAGATCGGATCGGTCGGGTTGTCCTGGACATATGTCGTCACGCGCTCCGAAGGCGTAACCGCCGCCCCGACGCCCATTCCGATGCCTGCACCGATGAGCGCGCCGATCGGACCGCCGACAATGGCACCTGCAACCGCACCGGCCGCACCGCCGCCGATGGTGCTCTCAGGGCTTTTCTCATAGGTCACGGTTTCGACCGCCAGCCGTTCGCGATTGATATAGATCGGCGATTCGACCATGGCGGTCAG
>PWLT01000362.1 GCA_003558415.1 Hyphomicrobiales bacterium | reverse complement strand
CCGCGATGATCCGGTAGCGCAGCCACATGGAGCGCGCCGCCCCGTCCGGGCCCACGGCCGCGACCTGGTCGAGCGGCGCCATCCATTCGCGCCAGTGCGGCGCGCCGAGCCGGGCCACGCGTCCGCCCTCCTGATCGATGAGCACCGGCGCCTCATCGCCCACGGCTTCGCGCAGATCCGCGGTGAGCCGGCGCAGCTGCGCGGGCGTCTCCACATTGCGCCCGAAAAGGATGAACCCCCAGGGCCGGATGCGGCGGAACAGATCGCGTTCGGGCGGCGTCAGCTCCGGGCCCTTGAGCCCCAGGATGCAGGCGCCGGGCGCACTCACCGGATCAGCACCGGAATGCAGGCGGCCTGTTCGGCCAGCAGGACCGCGCAGAAGCGCCGCGCCTCGGCCTCGGCGTCGAAGCCCACGGCGCGCAATCGGTAGAAGGTGCGTCCGCCGCTCTCGGCGGGCTGGATGACGCGCCCCTTGTCCTCGAGCAGCGCGCCGAAGCGCCGGTCGAGCCGATCCCATTCCTCGCGCGCGCTCTCGCGGTCGTCGAAGGCGCCGAGTTGGACGAGCCTCGTGCCCGGGCTCAGGCTGTCGGGGTCGATCTCGACATCGGCCTCGGGGGAGACCGCGCGGCTCGCGGCGCGGGCGGCGGCATTGGCGACCATGTCATGCTCGGGCCGGACCTGGGGGATGGGCGAGCGCGCCACCCCCGGCGCATCGGGCGAGACGGCGGGCTGTGTATCCTCCTGCGGCGCGGTCTCGTCCTGCGCTCCCTCCTCGTCCTGAACCCCGCCATCGGCACCGGGCGCTTGCGCGGGTTCGGCGGTGTCGATCACGGCGCGCATGGCGGCATTGGTCCACAGTCCGGCCTCAGCGCCCGCGTTGCCTGCCGCCTCCGCATCGTTCGCGCCGGGCGTGATCAGCTCGGCATCGGAAAAATCCAACTCGACGGGCGGCGGCGCGAGGACCACGCGCTCGGGCAGCGGGGCGGCAACGCCTTCGGCGGCGACCGCGTTCACCGCCAGCCCCTGATATTCGGCCTGTTTGCCACCGGGATCATCGGGTGCCACGCGCATCGGCCCCTCGAGCGCGCGCACCACCGGAACGCCGCTGACATCGCGCACCGCGAGCTTGTAGCCCCAAAAGCCCATCCCGAAGACCAGCGCCACCGAAAGGATCGCGCCCGCGCCGTTCGCCACATTCCGGATCGGGATGCCGCGCGCCTGCGCCGGCGCATCTCCGTATGCGTCCTGCTGCTCGTGTGTCATGCCCTGCCTCGCTGCCCCGCGGCACACTGATGGCGCCGTGCGGGTTTCCGACTGCTCCGATTCCGGGCGGGGCGCCTGTTTTCAGCTCAGCGCATTTCCTCGACCGGATCGACGCCAAGGATACCAAGGCCAGCCGAAATGACAACGCCAGTGGCGCGTGCAAGGGCGATTTTGGCGCGCGACGTGTCCTCGTCACCCTCCTGCAGGAAGCGCAGCCCCGGCTCGTCATGGCCGCGGTTCCACAATCCGTGGAACTCCCCCGCCACTTCCGAGAGGTATCCGGCCACGCGATGCGGCTCCTTGGTGCGCGCTGCAAGCTCCACAACGCGCGGCCATTGCGCCAGCCGCTGCGCAAGCGAAAGCTCCGCCTCATGTGTGAGCGCGCCGAGATCGGCCCCGATCAGATCCGCATCCGCGCAGGGAATCCCGGCGGCTTCGGCCTTGCGCAGCACCGAGCGGATGCGCGCATGGGCGTATTGCACATAGAAGACCGGGTTGTCCTTGGACTGCTCGAGCACCTTGTCGAAATCGAAATCGAGCGGCGCGTCGTTCTTGCGGGTGAGCATGACGAAGCGGGTGACATCTGCCCCCACCTGTTCGACCACGTCGCGCAGGGTGACGAAGGTGCCCGCGCGCTTGGACATCTTGAAGGGCTCACCGCCCTTGTAGAGCTTGACCAGCTGGACGAGTTTCACCTCCAGCGGCACGCGCGCGTCCGAGAGTGCGGCCACCGCGGCCTTCATGCGCTTGACATAGCCGCCGTGATCGGCGCCCAGCACATCGATGAGCAGATCATAGCCGCGTTCGATCTTGTCGAAGTGATAGGCGATATCAGGGGCGAAATAGGTCCAGCCGCCATCGGATTTGCGCACCGGGCGGTCGACATCGTCGCCATGCGCGGTGGAGCGGAACAGCGTCTGCTCGCGCGCCTCCCAATCCTCGGGCAGCTTGCCCTTGGGCGGCTCCAGCACGCCCTGATAGATCAGCCCCTTCTCCTCCAGATCGTCGAGCGCCGCCTCGATCCGCCCGGTGCCGTAGAGGGATTTCTCGGAGAAATAGACATCCATCCTCACGCCCAGCGCGGCAAGATCGTCGCGGATCCGCTCCATCATCGCCTGGGTGGCAAATTCGCGCACGGTCTCCAGCCACTCGGATTCGGGGCGATCGAGGAAGGCATCGCCGAAACGCTCCTTGAGCGCCTCACCCACCGGGATGAGATAGTTGCCTGGGTAAAGCCCCTCGGCGATCTCGGGGCTCTGGCCATGCGCCTCGCGGTAGCGTTCATAGGCCGAGCGCGCCAGCACATCGACCTGGGCGCCGCCAT
>PWLT01000025.1 GCA_003558415.1 Hyphomicrobiales bacterium | reverse complement strand
CGATCGCCATGCACCAGGCATGTTCCTGATTCATCGGCGCGACATAGTCGAGCCGGTCCAGATAGGGCAGGTTCTGCAGGTAGGTGCGGCTCTCCATGAGCTTTTCGGTGCCGCGATGCAGCAGCCCGATATGCGGGTCGGCGCGTTCCACCACCTCGCCGTCAAGCTCCAGCACCATCCGCAAAACGCCATGTGCCGCAGGGTGTTGCGGGCCGAAGTTGATGTTGAAGTTGCGAATCTTCTGCTCGTGGGTCAGAACATCGCCCTTGACGGTGCCATCCATGATCTCAGACCTCGATTTGCCGCGCTTCCCATTGCGGGGGAAGCGCGCCGAAGGTGTTTCGCACATAGGCGTATTGCGGGGCCAGGCGCTTGCGCGCGGCGGCCTCGCGCGCGGCGTCGAGCGGGATCGGCACGGCGCCATAGACCCGCCGCTCGGTATCGGGGGCCAGGGCGCTGAGGCCCAGAAAATCCGTCAGCCGCTGGATCGTCTCGGTCGAAAACAGCGTCTCGTAGAACAGCACCAGCCGCTCGCTTGCCGGGACCGCGGCGAAGATGCGCTCCAGCGCGCCCCGGTAATCGCAGCGCAGGTCGAGCTCGCGCTCGCCCCCCGCGAGCCAGCGATCGAGCATCGCGCGCGCCTCGCCGGCGGGGTCGCTGCGCCCGCCGGGGCGACCCGGCACGGTCTGGCGGATGTTGGACCACAGTCGCGCCACCGGTTCGCGCAGCACATAGAAGAAACGCACCACAGGCGCGAGCGCGCGCATCTCGCGCAGCCGGGCCTCCGGGAGAAGCGCATAGGCCGGCGTGATCTCCCCCACCAGCGATGCATCGCCCCGCCCGGCCGTAAGATAGGCCAGATAGGCGGCGTGATCGGGGCGCCGCCGCTCGAAAAGCGCGATCAGCTCGTCATGCGCGGCGATGTTGCGGGTAATCCGCGCGCGCTGCGCGTCCGTTTCGGCCCCGGCAAGGCGTTCGGCGAGCGCGTCACGCCGCGTTGCAAGCTGGCGCAGTCGCCACTCGAAAGCGCCGCGTTCGAGCGTGTCGAAATAATGCGCTTCCTTCACCTCGCGCAGGTGGCAATCGGGGTGATCGGTGAGATAGCGGTTGAGCCAGCTCGTTCCCGCCCGCGTCGCCCCCAGCCCGAACATGAGCGTGGCCTCCTGCGCCATGCGCCTATTGCCCCCCGGCCTTTTCGTCCTCGGTCCGCTCGTCGCCGGGCAGGATGTATTCGGCACCCTCCCAGGGCGACATGAAATCGAACTGCCGGTATTCCTGCACCAGCTTGACCGGCTCATAGACCACCCGCTTGGCGGCCTCGTCATAGCGCACCTCGGTATAGCCGGTGGTCGGGAAATCCTTGCGCAGCGGGTGCCCGCGAAAGCCGTAATCGGTCAGGATCCGCCGCAGATCGGGATGGCCCGAGAACAGGATACCGAATAGGTCGAACACCTCGCGCTCGAACCAGTTGGCGCAGGGATGAACATCGGTGATCGACGGGACCATCTCGTCCTCGCGCACCGCGACCTTCAGGCGGATGCGGTGATTGAGCCACATCGACAGGAAGTGATAGACGACATCGAAACGCCGTTTGCGGTCGGGGTAGTCCACCGCGGTGATGTCGATCAGGGTGGAGAAGCGGCACCCGCCATCGGCCTTGAGGAAGCGCACGACCGATACAAGATCGGACGGGGCAACCCGCATGGTGAGCTCGTCATGCGTGACGGTATACGCATCGGCGAGATCGGGCTGCTTGAGCGCGATATGCTCGGCCAACTGGTTGAGCGCCTCAGTCATGCGGCAGACCCCCTAACGGACCAGTGTTCCGGTGCGCCGGATCCGGCGCTGCAGCTGCAATATCCCGTAAAGCAGCGCCTCGGCGGTGGGCGGGCAGCCGGGGACATAGATGTCTACCGGCACGATCCGGTCGCAGCCGCGCACCACGGAATAGCTGTAGTGATAATATCCCCCGCCATTGGCGCATGAGCCCATCGAGATCACATAGCGCGGCTCGGGCATCTGGTCATAGACCTTGCGCAGCGCGGGCGCCATCTTGTTGGTCAGCGTACCCGCCACGATCATCAGGTCGGACTGGCGCGGGCTCGCGCGCGGGGCGGTGCCGAAACGCTCAACGTCATAGCGCGGCATCGAGGTGTGCATCATCTCCACCGCGCAGCAGGCCAGCCCGAAGGTCATCCAGTGCAGCGAGCCGTTTCGCGCCCAGTTGATGATGTCCTCGCTCGCGGTGAGCAGGAAGCCCTTGTCCTGAAGCTCGCGGTTGAGCTCCTGCGTGGCGACATCGCGGTCGGGCCCGGCCGTGTTGGCGGTGCCGGTCACTCCCATTCGAGGCCCCCTTTCTTCCACTCATAGGCAAAGCCGACCGTCAGGATCAGCAGGAACACCATCATCGACCAGAACCCGACCATCGAGATCTCACCAAAGGCCACTGCCCAGGGGAAGAGGAAGGCCACCTCCAGATCGAAGATGATGAAAAGAATCGCCACGAGGTAGAAGCGCACGTCGAACTTCATCCGCGCGTCGTCGAAAGCGTTGAAGCCGCATTCATAGGCCGAATTCTTCTCGGGATCGGGG
>PWLT01000372.1 GCA_003558415.1 Hyphomicrobiales bacterium | reverse complement strand
CGACCAGCAGGGCCGAGCCGATCTTGACGACGAAACGCTGCGCCGCGCTCAGGGGGTCCAAGGCGCGTCCTCCTCGCCTTCGGCCACGTCCTTGAGCGGGCGCGCCCGGTCGATCACCGCGCGCGCCGCGCGCAGCACCTCCGTCACCCCCTCGCCCGAAACTGCCGAGAGCGGATACACCGCACGCCCCGCAGCCGCCTCCAGCTCCGCAAGGCGCTCGACCCGCAGCGCGTCGTCGAGCGCATCGACCTTGCTCATCGCCACCACGCGCGGCTTGTCTGCCACCACGGGCGAATAGGCCGCGAGTTCGCGGTCAATCACCGCAAAATCGCCCGCGACATCCTCGGAGGTGCCGTCGACCAGTTGCAGCAGCACCGCGCAGCGCTCGACATGGCCAAGGAACTGATCGCCCAGCCCCCTGCCCTCGCTTGCGCCCTCGATGAGGCCGGGAATGTCGGCGACGACGAATTCGCGGCCGTCCACCTCGACGACGCCGAGATTGGGATGCAGCGTGGTGAAGGGGTAATCGGCGATCTTCGGGCGCGCATTCGAGGTGGCGGCCAGGAAGGTGGACTTTCCGGCATTGGGCAGCCCCGCGAGCCCCACATCCGCGATCAGCTTGAGCCGCAGCCACAGGGTGCGCTCGACCGCCTCCTGGCCCGGATTGGCCCGGCGCGGCGCCTGGTTGGTGCTGGTCTTGAAACGCAGATTGCCCCAGCCGCCATTGCCGCCTCGCGCCAGCAGCACGCGCTCGCCCACATGGGTCAGATCAGCAATCACACTTTCCTGATCCTCGTCGAGGATCTCGGTGCCCGCAGGCACGCGCAGCACGATATCCTCACCGTCACGCCCGGTGCGCCCCTTGCCCATCCCGGGCTGGCCGTTCTTGGCGAAGAAATGCTGCTGATAGCGGAAATCGATCAGCGTGTTGAGCCCGTCCACCGCCTCGGCCCAGACATCGCCGCCACGCCCGCCATCGCCGCCATCGGGGCCGCCGAACTCGATATATTTCTCGCGCCGGAAGCTCGCGCATCCCGCGCCGCCCGCGCCCGAGCGGATATGGACCTTGGCGAGATCGAGGAATTTCATCTGCGTCTCCGCCAGCCTGTGTATCGGCGTCGATAGTGGGTTATGCGCGCCCTCTCAAGGGCGCGCCGGATTCGGGTGCCACCAAGCGCGGCCTGCCCGGCGACCGGCCAGGGCGGATGCGGGCTCAATCCATCCGGCGCAGATAGGTCCATGTCGGAACCGTCGCGCCGCGCGCCACCGACCAGGCCTCGGCGTCGCCGAGATACTCGAAGCCGCAATTGGTCAGCACCCGTGCCGACACGGGATTGTCCTGAAACACCTCGGCAAAGAGGGTGCGCGCCTCATGCGGATTGGCGGCGATGATCGCCTCCACCGCCTCCGAGGCAAAGCCCGTGTTCCAGAATGCCGGCGCCACCCAGTAGGAGATCTGCGACTGGCCGCGATCCATCCGCGTCAGGCTGACCACGCCGAGCACCTCGGCGCCGCCCTGCTGCGAGGCGTCGAGCACCCAGGCATCCTCACTGCATTTGCCCGACTGGACGCGCGCGATGAAGGCCTCGGTCGCCCCGGGCGGAAGCGGATGCGGGATCGAGCAAGTCGCCTCGGCGACCCGGCGGTCGCTCGTATGCATTGCCACCAGCCCTGCATCGGAGTCGCGCATCGGCCGAAGGACGAAACGGTCCGCCTCGATCACCGGCAACGACTTGATGGTATCGTGTTTCATGCCTTTCCTCCCGCGACCGCGACCGCGCCCGTGCGGGCCGCCTGCCTCCCTGACTGTTCCGCCGGACAGGCGTGTCTCAGTTTGCATCCAGGCCCGGTGCGCCGCTGCGCGGCGAATCGTCGCCGCCAATGCAACGGGGGGCCGCGCCCTGTGCCGACCCCCCGGATAGCGTGCTCTGGTGAAGGTTCGGCTACCGCGCGTCCCCGGTTACAGGCGTCACGGAAACGAAGGTGCGACCCTTGAACCCCTTGTGAAAGGTGACCTGGCCCTCGGCGATGGCGAAGATCGTGTGATCCTTGCCCATGCCCACACCTTCGCCCGGCCACCATTTGGTGCCGCGCTGGCGCACGATGATGTTGCCCGGATTGACGGCCTGACCGCCGAAGAGCTTGACGCCCAGGCGCCGCCCTGCGGAATCGCGCCCGTTGCGGGAGGAACCGCCTGCCTTCTTGTGTGCCATGCTTCCCTACTCCTTCTCTTCGGCCAGCTTCGCGGCCTGTGCGGCCCAATCGTCGCGCGCGATGCGCCCGCGGGCGGCCAGCTTCTCGTCCATATAGGCGATCTCCGCCTCGCTCCAAGCCGCGATCTGGTCGAAATGAAACACGCCGCTCGCGTGCATCGCCTCGACCATCTTGGGCCCCACACCGGTGATCTTCTTGAGATCGTCGGCCTTGCCGCCACGCGCCGCATCGAGCAGATTGGCGGGCTTGATGCCCGGCGTTTAGGGCGCAGCCTCGGCCTTGGCGGCCGGTTTCGCGGCGGGTTTAGAGGCCGGGGCCTCGGGCGTCTTGGCGGCGGGTTTGGCCTTCGCCTTCGTCTTGGACGCCGCAGCGGGGGCGG
>PWLT01000250.1 GCA_003558415.1 Hyphomicrobiales bacterium | reverse complement strand
CGCGGAATATGATCGAGGCGACCGTGCGGTTGCCATAGACCAGCGTGAAGCGCGATTTGGGCTCGCGCGCGAGGATGGTCTTGATCAGGCTGAGCACGGGCGTAATGCCGCTCCCCCCCGCGAAAGCCAGATATTGGCGCGCCGCCTGCGGATCGAGTTCGGTGTGGAAGCTGCCCATCGGCGGCATCGCCTCGAGCACATCGCCGGGGCGCAGCTCCTCATTGGCCCAGTTCGAGAAGGCGCCGCCCTCGATGCGCTTGATGCCCACCCGCAGCACGCCCTCGTCCCGGCCCGCGCAGATGGAGTAGGAGCGGCGCAGCTCGGTGCCCTCGAAATCGCGGCGGAAGGTCAGATACTGGCCCTGGATGAAATCGAAATGCGCGCGGTCCGCCTCGCGCGGGGCGAGTGTGACGACCACCGCGTCGCGGGTGTCACGCTGCACATCGGCAACCTCAAGGGGATAGAAGCGCGCCATTGCCGTCCTCTCGCGTCAGATGCACTTGAAGTAGTCGAAGGGCTCCAGACAGTCCTTGCAGCGATAGCTCGCCTTGCACGGGGTCGAGCCGAACTGACTGACCCGTTCGGTGTTTTCCGAGCCGCAACGCGGGCATTCCACCACCAGCCGCGAGCGCCCGGCCAGCCGGTCGATGCGCCCCTGCAGCGCGCCATCGGCGGCGGTGCCGTCCACCGGCGGGGCGATACCGTAGCCGCGCAGCTTCTCGCGGCCCTCGGCGCTGATCCAGTCGGTCGTCCAGGCCGGGGAGAGCTGGCGCTTGAGCTCGAGCGACTCGATGCCGCGCTCGCGCAATTCCCGCTCGATCTCAAAATTGATCACGCTGGTTGCGGGGCAGCCCGAATAGGTGGGTGTTACCGTGACGATAAGCGTGTCGCCCTGCCACTGCACATCGCGGATGATGCCCAGATCCACCAGCGAGATCACCGGAATCTCGGGGTCGGGGATCTGGGCGAGCCAGTCCCAGACCTCATCGATGGAGGGGCGGGTCGCGGTGCTCATCACTTTACCACTTCGCCCCCGGATAGGCGCGCTGGAGCCACTGCATCTCGGCCAGGATAAAACCCAGATGCTCGGTATGCGTGCCCTGCCGGCCGCCCTTGTGGGCGAAATCGCCCTCCGGGCGCTTGAGCGTGGCCTCGCGCAGCACCGCATCGACATAGGCGTCCCACTCGGTGCGCAGACTCTCGGGGGTGGGCATGATGCCGGCCTCGGCCAGGTGCGCGTCATGGCCGTCGCCGATGAACATCTCGCCCGTATAGGGCCAGATATCATCAAGCGCGGCCTGCATCCGCGCATGGCTCTCGCGCGTTCCGTCGCCCAGACGGACCACCAGATCGGTGGAGCGCTCCAGATGATAGGACACCTCCTTGGACGCCTTCTCGGCGATATCGGCGATGCGCTGATCGCTCGAGCGCATCAGCGCCTTGAGCATGGGCAGATGCCAGGCGTCGAAGAGGAACTGACGCATCAGCGTGGCGCCGAAATCGCCGTTGGGGCGCTCCACCAGCAGAAGGTTGCGCATGTCCCACACGTCGCGCAGATAGGCCAGATCGTCGGCGCTGCGCCCCTGCCCCTCGACCTCGCCGGCAAGGCCAAGCCACAACTGCGTCTGGCCGATCATGTCGAGCGCGGTATTGGCCAGCGCGATATCCTCCTCCAGCACCGGGGCGTGGCCGCACCATTCCGACACCCGGTGTCCGAGGATCAGCGTGTTGTCGCCCAGGCGCAGCAGCCCCTCGAAAAGCGCCGCGCGCATCTCGGGCGCCGTGTCCTCGGGGCGGGCGGTCTGACCGGCGGCCTGCTCCTGCGCGCGGGCCGCGGCATCGGGGGTGGCCATGTCGGGCAGCGAGGGCATCACATCTTCCCCACTTCGTCGGGAATGTCGTAAAATGTCGGGTGGCGATACACCTTGGAGTTCGAGGGCTCAAAGAGCGGCCCCTTGTCGGAGGGCGAGCTTGCGGTGATGTCATCGGCCTTCACCACCCAGATGCTCACCCCCTCGTTGCGCCGCGTATAGACGTCGCGGGCGTTGTTGATCGCCATCTCGGCATCGGGCGCGTGCAGGCTGCCCACATGCCGGTGATTGAGGCCATGCTGGCCGCGGATGAAGACTTCCCAAAGGGGCCATTCGCTTGACATAGCGTCCTCCCTTACTCGGCGGCCACGGCTGCGCGCCGCGCGGCGGCCTTCTCGGCATGGGCGCTGAGCCCCTCGCGGAACCAGGCGCCCTCCTCCCAGGCCATGACCCGCGCGCCGAGCCGTTCCTTGTTGCACGGGCCATTGCCCTTGAGCACCTCGAAGAATTCGTTCCAGTCGGGCTGCGTGAAATCGTAATGCCCGCTCTCCTCGTTCCATTTCAGGTCTGGGTCGGGGATGGTCAGGCCCAAATATTCGGCCTGCGGCACGGTCTGGTCGACGAATTTCTGGCGCAGCTCGTCATTGGTGTTGATCTTGATCTTCCAGGCCATCGACTGCGCCGAATGCACCGAGTCCTTGTCGGAGGGGCCGAACATCATCAGCGAGGGATACCAGAAGCGGTTGAGCGCATCCTGCGCCATGCGTTTCTGCGCCTCGGTGCCGAAGGCCATCTTCATCATGATGTCGTAGCCTTGGCGCTGGTGGAAGCTCTCTTCCTTGCAGATGCGGATCATGGCGCGCGAATAGGGGCCGAAACTCGTGCGCTGCAGCGGCACCTGATTCATGATGGCGGCGCCGTCGACCAGCCAGCCGACCGCACCCATATCGGCCCAGGTCAGGGTCGGATAGTTGAAGATGGAGGAATACTTGGCCTTGCCGGAATGGAGCTGCTCGTACATCTGATCGCGCGAAATGCCCAACGTCTCGGCGGCGCAATACAGATAGAGGCCGTGGCCCGCCTCGTCCTGCACCTTCGCGAGCAGGATCGCCTTGCGCTCAAGCGTCGGCGCACGGGTGATCCAGTTGCCCTCGGGCAGTTGACCGACAATCTCGGAATGGGCGTGCTGACTGATCTGACGGATCAGCGTCTTGCGATAACCCTCCGGCATCCAGTCCTTGGGCTCGATCTTCTCGTCCGCGTCGATCCGGTCCTGAAACGCCTGTTCCTCGGGCGTCATTTCCTCGCGGGGCGTCACCCCCTGCCCGGTCGATTTCACCATCTGTGCGTACATGACAGCCTCCTCCCCAAATGCGTGCGCGTCCCTCAGACCCGTTCGATGATCATGGCGATGCCCTGACCGACTCCGATGCACATCATGCACAGGCCATAGCGCCCGCCGCTGCGCTGCAACTCCCACATGGCCGTGGTCACCAGCCGCGCGCCGCTCATGCCCAGCGGATGCCCCATCGCGATGGCCCCGCCATTGGGATTGACATGGGGTGCGTCGTCGGCAAGTCCAAGGTCTCGGGTGACCGCCAGCGCCTGCGCGGCGAAGGCCTCGTTGAGCTCGATCACATCCATCTGATCGATGGTCAGCCCCGCGCGCGCCAGCGCCTTGCGCGCCGCGGGCGCGGGGCCGACGCCCATGATGCGCGGCTCGACCCCGGCGGCACACATCGCCAGCACGCGGGCGCGCGGCGTCAGCCCGTGGCGCTGCGCCGCCGCCTCACTGGCCAGCAGCAGCCCCGCCGACCCGTCATTGACGCCCGAGGCATTGCCCGCCGTCACGCTCAGATCGGGGCCATTGATGCCCTTGAGCCCGGCGAGCTTCTCCGCGGTGGTACCCGGCCGCGGATGCTCGTCGCGATCGACCACGAGCGGCTCGCCCCGGCGCTGTGGCACCTCGACGGGCACCAGTTCCTCGGCGAAGCGCCCGGCCTCCTGCGCGGCGGCCCAGCGCGCCTGACTGCGCGCCGCGAACGCGTCCTGATCGGCGCGCGAGACATTGAAATCGACGGCGACATTGTCGGCGGTCTCGGGCATCGAATCGATGCCGTATCGCGCCTTGATCTTCGGGTTGACGAAGCGCCAGCCGATGGTGGTGTCGTAAACCGCGTTGGCACGCGAAAAGGCACCTTCGGCCTTGGGCATGACGAAGGGCGCGCGGGTCATGCTCTCGACCCCGCCGGCGATGGCGAAATCCATGTCGCCCGCGCGGATGCCGCGCGCGGCGATGCCGACCGCATCCATCCCCGATCCGCAGAGCCGGTTGACGGTGCTGCCCGGAACCTCGACCGGCAGCCCCGCCAGCAGCCCGGCCATGCGCGCAACGTTGCGATTGTCCTCGCCCGCCTGGTTGGCGCAGCCCATGATGATGTCGTCAAGCTGCGCCCAGTCCGCCCCGGCGTTGCGCTCCATCAGCGATGCCAGCGGCAGCGCCGCCAGATCGTCGGCCCGCACCGAGGCGAGCGCCCCGCCATAGCGGCCAATGGGTGTGCGCACCGCATCGCAGATGAATGCCTCGCTCATCGGTCCCTCTCTCCTGTCCATTTGGAATTCGCGCCGCCCATACGGCCATTAACCGACCGATCGGTCAACCGATATCAGATGAAACATCACAAATCAATAATACTGATTTCCAATTCTGTGATGTTTTGATGCGATCTTCCGCGCGCCACCCGGAGCCTATTGCGGTCGATACGATTCACGGGCCCCGGCGCGCCAGCAACGGGGACGCCCCCGCCCGGCCCGGATGCCCAACTCCCGCCGCGATGGCGACATCAAACCGGCGGGCATGGAGGGCATCTTCGCTCCGGTCCGGAGACTGCGAGAGCCTGAAGGAGGAATGATGCGCAAACTCATCCTGGGCGCGCTGATCGGTTTCGCGCTCGCGCGATACCTCTCGGCGGAGGACCCGACGGATGCGCCCTCGATGGCCGCCGAAGAGCCGCCGCGCGCCGCCGCGCCGCCACCCCCGCGGCTCAGATGATCCGTCCGATCACCAGCGCGATCACCAGCAGATAGCCCAGCAAGGTGGGCATCATGGTCAGCGTCATGCCAAACGCGCGCCCAAAGACCCCGCGCGCATAGCCGCGCAGGAAAAGCACGCGCCCGATGCCGAACAGAACCACCCCCACCACGATCAGCGACAGCCAGGGCCCAGCCAGCAGGCTCGCCAGCGCCAGATACATGCCCGCGGCCAGCACCGCCTGTTCAAGCGTGTTCTGCAAAAACGCCACCGGGACCGCCAGACGCTGGCTCGGCGGGCCGAAGGCCGATCCGCCGATATCCTCGGGCGAGAAGCGCCGCAAGGTGGAGACAATCCCCACCCCGACCAGAACCCAGACCAGTACGAAGGCCGATGCCTGCGCGGCAAAGGCCAGCCGCGCGGGCAGTTCCTGCGGAAAGCTCCAGAACAGCGGCAGCAGATGATAGGCCGCGAATGCCGCGACCAGGGTAACGGCCAGGGCGAGCAGGCCACTGCGGCGGATGCAGCGCTCGGCCGCGTCCATGTCGACCGCCTCCCCGCCGGCGCTGTGATCGGATTTCACGGCCATCGCCTCCTCCTCGCGGCTCGTCACAAGGCTGGACCATGCGCGCGGGGCCCAGGACACCTGCGCCCGTGCCTTGACCTAACTCTCCAGTCTCTGCTGTACGCGAGCCTTCAGTTCGGCGGCGTCGAACTGTCCGGGCAGGCGCGATTTCAACAATGCCATGACATGCCCCAGATCGCGGATCGAGCGCGCATCCTTCTCCGCTATGGCCGCACAGATCGCCTCGTCAATCTCCCTCTCGGAGAGTTGCTGAGGCAGAAAGGCCTCGATCTCCTCGGCCTCGGCAATCTTGCGCTCGGCCTGTTCGAGCCGAGCGGCGCGTTCGTATTCGCGCGCGCTCTCGCGGCGCTGGGCGGCCATGCGCGACAGGATCGCCCGCACCGCGTCATCGTCGATGCCCTCCTCGGATGCGCCGGAGCGCACGGCGATCTCATGATCGCGGATCGCCGCCTCGATCAGCCGGAGAATGGACAATCGAGTCGTCTCGCCCTGTTCCTCGGCCTCACCCAAAGCCGCAGCGATCCTGTCCTGTAACCCCATCCGATCGCACCCCTGGCTCCTTGAACGCAGAGCCTAACGCGCAAGGCGCGAGGGCACAACCGCGCGATTTAAACTCAAGTATTTGATTTTACTATATTTGCCAAGGATCGCACCGCCTTGAAGCCGCGCGGTCGCGCCCATAATCTCCGCGCCGACCCGCCCCATCCCCCGGAGTTCCGAGATGTCCGACACCGCCAAGGCCCCCGACGCCACGGCCTGCCTCGCCCTCGCCGACGGAACCGTGTTTTTCGGCGACGGATTCGGCGCAACCGGTGAGACGGTGGCGGAGCTGTGCTTCAACACCGCCATGACCGGCTATCAGGAGATCATGACCGATCCCTCCTATGCCGGGCAGGTGGTGACCTTCACCTTCCCCCATATCGGCAATGTCGGCGTCAACCCCGAGGATGACGAAACCGCCGATCCCGTCGCAGCCGGAATGGTGGTGAAATGGCTGCCGGGCGAGCCGTCGAACTGGCGCGCGGCGGAGACATTGGGCGCCTGGCTGCAGCGGCGCGGGCGCATCGGCATGGGTGGCGTCGATACGCGCCGGCTGACCCGCGCGATCCGGCGTCAGGGCGCGCCCCACGTCGCGCTGGCGCATGACCCGCAGGGCAATTTCGACATCGGGGCGCTGGTTGCCAAGGCGCGCGGATTTGCCGGGCTCCTCGGGCGGGATCTGGCGCGCGAGGTGACCTGCGCGCAGACCTATCGCTGGGACGAGATGCGCTGGTCCTGGCCCGAGGGCTATCGCCGCCGCGAAGGCCCCGGCCGCCGTGTCGTGGCCATCGATTACGGCGCCAAGCGCAATATCCTGCGTTGCCTGGCCTCCGCCGGCTGCGAGGTGATCGTGATGCCGGCCACAGCCACGGCCGAAGAGGTTCTCGCGCATGAGCCCGAAGGCGTCTTTCTGTCGAACGGCCCCGGCGATCCGGCCGCGACCGGGGAGTATGCGGTGCCGATGATCCGCACCGTGCTCGAGCGCGGCCAGCCGGTGTTCGGCATCTGCCTGGGCCATCAGATGCTGGCGCTCGCGCTGGGTGCACGGACGGTCAAGATGAATCACGGCCATCACGGCGCCAACCATCCGGTGAAGGATCTGGAGACCGGGAAGGTCGAGATCACCTCGATGAACCACGGATTCACCGTCGACAGCCAGTCACTGCCCGAGGGCGTGGTGGAGACGCATGTGTCGCTCTTCGACGGCTCCAATTGCGGTATCCGGCTGAAGGATCGGCCGGTCTTCTCGGTGCAGTACCACCCCGAGGCCAGCCCCGGCCCGCAGGACAGCTATTACCTGTTCGAGCGCTTCGTCGCCGCAATGGCCGCGCATGAGGCAGCGCACTGAGTTGCGCGGCGGCGTTTGGCCTGCCATCTGGCCTCTGCATGGCCCAAGGGCGGCCCGATGGCGCATTCGGGCGTGTTGCGTTGAATCGGACTCATACAGCTCTGACCAGAGGGCATGCGACCGCCCGAGGTGGGCGCGAATGCGCCCGCCTGGGGGCGGGCGGGGTGAAACCGGTGGATCGAGACACGCCCCGGCCAGGGCGCGTTTCTTGGTTTCGCATCAAGGCGCACTCAGTAGCGTGAGAGCGCGTCGATGCGCGCCGCAACCGTGCCGTACCGATCACGCAGCTTGCCCTGCGCATCGATGAAATGCCCCGCAACATGCGAATCGGCCGCGCCCGAGAGGCGGCAATAGAGCCGCGCATAGAGCCGTCGCGCCGCATCTGCGGGCCAATCGCTCGGGCGCGCGGCATCGGGCAGGTCCGGGTCGGACAGCGCCACATGGCGAAATTCGTTGACCAGCACGAGGCGCGCGATCAGGCACAGCCGCCCCCCAAGCTGCGCCATCTGCGCCTCCGTTAGTGCGGCGAGCGGTGCGAAGCGTTCGATGAAATCCTCATAGGCGCATGCCAGCCGGTCGAGCGGCCAGCACTCGGCCGCCAGGACGCGCAGCATGTCGGGATCAGCAGCGCAGCCATTATCGGTGCGAAAACTCAGCCCCCCGAAATCAGCATCGCTGGCACCTCCGCGTCGGCTCACCGGTTCCGGCGCGATGGCCAGACGCGCGCCCAGCCGGCCGAATCCGGACTCGCGCAGCCCCTGCATGGCCTCGGGCGGGGCCGTCGGGGGGAGCCAGACAATGCGCCAGCCCCTTTCCTCGCACGGCCCCGGCGGGGCGAAAAGAACCTCCGCAGCGCGCGCGAACTCGGACTGCGCGGCCTCGGTAAGCCGGTAGAAGCTGCGCCGCCCGGTGCGCGTGCCCCGCAGCCGCCCCGCGGCGACGAGCCGCGACACCGAGGTGCGCACGAGGCTTTCATTGATGCCGATCTCGGCGCAGATCTCGATGATGTTGCCGATCCAGACCTCGCCGCCGCGCGGTACGACGACATCGCCGTAAAGCGTGACGATGAAGGCGCCTGCCTTCTGGGGGCGCTGCGCGAGCGTGTCGCGGAGGTGCTGTTCAGGCTGCATCCATGCATCCCCCTGCCCGCGCGGCGGTTCGCCCCGCCGCGGCCGACATAAGCACCGCCACAGACCTGGTTTGCAAGCCCCCGAGGGAGGCGGCAGACGGGCCTCGCCGCCCCGACGGCATCAGAACGCGCGCTGCGCGCTCAGCAGCGCGCGCCGAAGGGCTGGCTCAGACCGTGCGCGGGCCTCAGGCCAGCATCACCATCGGGTTTTCCAGATTTCCGATCACCGCCTTGAGGAACTCCGCCCCCAGCGCGCCGTCGATCACCCGGTGATCGACGGACAGCGTCATCGACATCATGGTTGCGGCTGCAATCTCGCCATCGTCACCGATGACGGGTTTCTTCACCCCGGCGCCGACCGCGAGGATCGAGCCGTGCGGGGGGTTGATGACGGCGTCGAAATTCTCGATGCCGAACATGCCCAGATTGGAGATCGCCATCGAGCCGCCGACATATTCATGCGGCGCCAGCTTGCGATCGCGGGCACGCGTGGCGAGGTCCTTCATCTCGGCCGAGAGCGCCGAGAGCGACTTGAGATGGGCGTCCTTGAGCACCGGCGTGAAGAGCCCGCCCTCCACCGCCACGGCGACGGCCACATCCGAAGGCTTGAGCCGCAGGATGCGATCACCCGCCCAGACCGCGTTGGCGTCAGGCACCTCCTGGAGCGCGAGCGCGCAGGCCTTGATGATGAAATCATTGACCGAAAGCTTCACCCCGCGCGGCTCGAGCTGGCGGTTGAGCGTGGCGCGGAATTCGAGCAGCGCATCAAGTGCCACGTCGCGGCGAAGGTAGAAATGCGGGATGGTCTGCTTGGCCTCGGTCAACCGGGCGGCGACGGTGCGGCGCATGCCGTCGAGCTTGACCTCCTCGAATTCGCGGCCCTCGAACATCTTCGCCACCACATCGGCTGCGGGGCCGGCCGGCATCTGCGCCGGGGCCTTTGCGGCGGGTGGGGCGGCCTCCGCTGCGGGCTTCGCCGCCTCCGAGGGGCGTGCGGCCTCGACATCGGCCTTGACGATGCGCCCATGCGGGCCCGACCCCTCGATCTCGTCGAGGTCGATGCCCTTCTCGGCGGCGATCCGGCGCGCGAGCGGGGAGGCGAAGATGCGTCCGCCCTCAGCGGTCTTCGGCGCAGGGGGGGCGGCCTTCGCGGGGCCCCCTTCGGGGGCCGCCTTGGCGGCCGCGTCGGTCGCGGGCGCTGCCGCGACCTCCGGCTCCGGCTTGCCCCGCGATGCCTTCTTTCCCGCGCTCGCCTTGCCGATATCCTCGGCGCTCTCGCCCTCCTCGAGCAGAACGGCGATGGGCGTGTTGACCTTCACGCCCTCGGTTCCCTCCTCGATCAACAGCTTGCCGATGGTGCCCTCATCGACGGCCTCGAACTCCATGGTGGCCTTGTCGGTCTCGATCTCGGCGAGCAGATCGCCGGCGCTCACCGTGTCGCCCTGCTTGACCAGCCATTTCGCGAGCGTGCCCTCCTCCATGGTGGGCGAGAGCGCGGGCATCAGGATTTCCGTGGGCATCGCGTCCCCCCTCAGCGATAGGTTACCTTGCGGACCGCCTCGACAACCTCGTCGGTGGTCACCAGCGCCATCTTCTCGAGATTGGCGGCATAGGGCATGGGCACGTCCTTGCCGGTGAGGTTGATCACCGGCGCATCCAGCCAGTCGAAGGCGTTCTCCATCACCACCGAGGTGATGTAACTGCCCACCGAGTTCTGAGGAAAGCCCTCCTCCACGGTGACCAGGCGGTTGGTCTTGCGCACCGAGGCGAGGATGGCGTCGGTATCCATCGGGCGCAGGGTGCGCAGGTCGATGACCTCCGCCTCGATTCCGTCTTCGGCGAGGCGCTCGGCTGCGTCGAGCGCATAGGTCATGCCGATGCCGAAGCTCACGATGGTCGCGTCAGACCCCTCGCGCCAGATACGCGCCTTGCCGAAGGGGATGGTGTAATCGTCGAGCTTGGGCACCTCGAAGGACT
>PWLT01000195.1 GCA_003558415.1 Hyphomicrobiales bacterium | reverse complement strand
CGGTCGGCACTCGCCTCGTCGGGGCAGTTGGTAAGAATGACCTGGAGCGGCATGACGCGGCCCTCGCTTCGTGCTGCGGGCTTTTCTAGCCTGGATCGTCCTGCGAGTCACTCGTGACCTGCCGGGCGGCTACACCCGTTCGGGAACCCGATGGCACCCGCCAGCGTCGCGAATCAGCCCGGCGCCTTACGGGTACGGCGCGCAAGCCCCTGCCTGGGGCATGAAAGCACTCATGCGTCCAGCCCATCCAGCGTGCGGCGGAATTTCTCCACGATCTCGTCGATATGCGCATGCTCGGCGATGAACATCGGCGCGACGATGCCCGCATCGCCGGTGAACTTCACATGCAGCCCGTTGTGAAACATCGCCGTCTGTGCGGCCTGACCACGTTTGCCGGGGCCTTCGGGGCCGGCGTGCAACTCTACCCCGCCCATCATTCCGATGCCGCGAATATCGCGCACCATCGGGTGATCCGCCAGTGTCCAGAGCTGATCCAGGAAATACGATGACATCTGCGCGGCGCGCGCAAACAGCCCCTCCGTCTCGTAGATCTCCAGCGCCGCAAGCCCGGCCGCGCAGGCGGCCGGGTGGCCCGAATAGGTGTAGCCGTGAAAGAACTCGATCGCGCCGGGGGCGGCGGTGTCGGTTATGGTCTGATAGATCTCGTCGCGCACGGCGACGGCGCCCATCGGGATGGAGGCATTGGTGAGCGCCTTGGCCATGGTGATGATGTCAGGGGTCACGCCGAAGGCATCCGAGGCGAAACTGCCGCCCACGCGGCCGAAGCCGGTGATCACCTCGTCGAAGACCAGAAGGATGCCGTTGACATCGCAGATCTCGCGCAGCCGCTCCAGATAGCCCACAGGCGGGACCAGCGTACCGGTCGAGCCCGCCACCGGCTCGACGAAGCATGCGGCGATGCTCTCGGCCCCGTAAGTGTCCACCGCGCGCTGGAGATCCTCGGCCAGCTCCACCCCGTTCTGTGGCTGGCCGCGTGCGAAAAGCTCCGTGCCGGTCCAGGTGTGGCGCATATGCACGACATCGGGCATCGTGACCGGAAAGCGGCGGCGGTTATTGACCATCCCCGAGAGCGACACGCCGCCGATATTGACCCCGTGATAGGAGCGCTCGCGGCTGACAAAGCGCAGCCGGTCGTGCCCGCGCGCGGCATGATAGGCCATGACCATCTTGAGCGCGGTGTCGACCGCCTCGGAGCCGGAATTGACGAAGAAGACATGGTTGAAGGGCTCGGGCAGCAGCCGCGAGAGCCGCTCGGCCAGCGCGAAGCTCAACGGATGGCCCGAACCGAAGGGGCTGACATAGGTCAGATCCTTCATCGTCTCGTGCACCGCCTCGACGATCTTCGGATGGCAGTGTCCCGCGGGCGCGCAGAACAGCCCCGAGGAGCCGTCGATCACCTGCCCGCCGCGATGATTGGTCAGATAAAGCCCCTGCGCACGCGTCACCATCCTGGGGTCGGCCTTGAAGCCGCGATTGTCGGTGAAGGGCATCCAGTGCTCTTCGAGCGAGTTGGTCCTGATGTCGAGCGCCATGATGCCACCCCTCCTGATTACAAGTCCTGCGGCGCCACACTTTGCGCGCCGGTTCCGTAATGGATCTTGGGGGAAGGCTGAAGACTTCCTTACATCCAGATAGTGTTCTAATTTAGGGCCAGATTGTGGGGCCGCGGCATCAGCGGCATCGGCGGGAGGCGCGCGCGGCATGGCGATTTCGAAGGAGGTTTTCTTTCTCGACCCCGAGGCGCGGGGCAGCAAGCAAAGCCAGATCCAGCAGATCGTGGCTGCTGCCATCCTCTCCGGTCGCTTCCGTCCAGGCGACAAGCTGCCCTCCTCGCGCGGGCTGGCCCGCCATCTGGGCGTGGCGCGGATCACGGTGACGCTGGCCTTCAACGAGCTCGTGGCCGAGGATTACCTCACCCCTCGGGGGCGCTCGGGCTATTACGTCTCTGAGAATGCGCCGATTCCCACCCAACCCCCGCTCGGCCCGGCCGAACGCGACGTGGTGGACTGGTCCCGCGCCCTGCGGCGGCGCTATTCGGGCCACCCGGCGGTAGAGAAGCCCCTCGACTCGCACCGCTACCCCTACCCGTTCGTCTATGGTCAGGCCGACGCGACGCTGTTCGACCACGCCGCCTGGCGGCTCTGCGCGCATGAGGCGCTCAGCCGCAGGGAGTTCGACAGCCTCACGCTCGATTATGCCGAACATGACGACCCGGAACTCGTGGAGTTCATCGCCAGCCATACCCTGCCCCGCCGTGGTATCCTTGCCCGGCGCGAGCAGATCCTGATCACGGTGGGGGCGCAGAACGCACTGTGGCTGGCGGCGCAGGTGCTGTGCGGACCCGGCGCCACGGTTGCGCATGAAGACCCGGTCTATGCGGGGATCCGCGACATCGTGCGGGCCTCCGGCGCCTCGCGCCGCCCCGTCCCGGTGGATGAGGACGGGCTCAACCCTGCCGCCCTGCCCGATCCCGTGGATGTGGTCTTCGTCACTCCCAGCCACCATTCCCCTACCACGGTGACCATGCCGCTGGCCCGGCGGCGTGAGCTCTTGCGCCAGGCATCCGAAGGCGATTT
>PWLT01000080.1 GCA_003558415.1 Hyphomicrobiales bacterium | reverse complement strand
GATATCGGCCGGGCGGAAACCCGGCAGCCGCCGAATCTCGGGCAGGGCCTGAAGCAGGTCCATCCCGCGCTCGCCGCGCGGCTGTTCGGCCAGCCGGTCGCGGGCGAACTCGACGATCTCGTCATTGAGATCGGGCGCGGTGATGCGCGTATGCACGAGTTCGGCCATATGGCCTTCCAGTGCCTGACGAAGTTCGAGCCGCTCACGCCCGGACAGCACCTCGTTCCAGTCCGCTCGCAGGTTCGCGACGATGGTATCGGCGTCGAAGGGACCTTGCCCGCCCAGCATCAGATAGCTGCGCAGCAATTCGTATAGCTGGCCGTCGGGAAGCTCTCGGTCGGCCATGCGCTGCTCGAGATGCAGCATCACCAAGGGCAGGAACTGGCGCTCCAGCGCCGACTCGTAAGCCTTGGCGCTTGCCGATGCGATCTCTTGCCCGCGATACAGGCCAAGGCGGGTGCGCCAAGGGCGCTGGGCAACCGTGCGTTCAAGCTGATCGCGGCCATCGCGCAGCACGGTCAGCGGAGGGGTGAGCGCGCTGAATTCCGGCCTGTCGAACACCAAGTTCTCATCGGCCAGCTGCTTGAGCGTGCCGGTCAGCTGATTGGCCTCGGCCATGGACCGGTTGTTGCGCTCCAGCAGGGTCAGCGTGTCGGTGTGGTTCCAGTACCATGCCAGACCGAGGCCCAGCACCGCCGCGGCGCATGCCAGCACCACGCCTGACATGCGCGCCCGGCGTCGGCGCTCGAAACGTGGATCCAGCCCTACCGTATCGGAATCGCCAGCCAGGATACGGCGCAGCAGATCGGCAATGAAATAGCTGCGCCGCCCGACTCCGCTGCCCGACGCGCGCTCGCCCGCCGCAGGCGGCACCGGGGCCGTGATGGCGTTGCGCAGCAGATCCACCGGTGGGCCGGATTGCTCGGCCGAGGTGAAATAGACACCGCGCACCAGGGGTTGGGTTTCATAGCGGCTGGCACGGAACAGGGTTTCCAGGAAGGTCCGCAGGGGCGCCCGCGCCATGGCCAGTTGCTGCGGAAATCCGAAAGCAAGGCCCCGCCGGGTGATGTCGGGCTCGCGGTGCAGCCGCTCCAGCACATGCCTGTTCAGGCTTTCGATCAGAGCTTCCAGTTCGGGCTCCAGCGCGGCCAGCGGGTTGCCGCCGCCCTCGCGCGGGGTGGGCAGCGTGACACCCAGCACCTGTGCGCGGTCTTCGGGCGGCGTTTCGTCGAAGAACTCGTCGAACCCTGCCAGCCGGTCGGCCTGGCTGAACACCACATAGATGGGCAGCGCGGCGCCATGCGCGCCGGCCTCGCGCAGGCGGTTGCGCAGGCGCTTCGCGCGCTCGCGCAGCTCGTCGGGGGAAGCCTGCAGTATCTCGGGCAGAGCGAGGGTCAGGATGATTCCGTTGAGCGGTTGCCGCGGTCGATTGCGGCGGATCACTTCCAGGAAGGCGGCCCATGCCCCGCCGGCGACTGTCTGGGTTTCGGCATCCTCCAGCAGATCGCCCGGCGGCTCGGCGAAAACCATGTCATCGCTCAGCCAAAGGCCCACGCGCTCGGCCCAGACGGTTTCACGCTCGACATCGTCGGGCAGCTCGCCCGGCTCGCCCAACGGGAACGCAAGACCGGACTGGGCCAGCAGGGCCGATTTCCCGCCCCCCCGGTCGCCCAGCACAAGATACCAGGGCAACTGGTAGCGCCAGCGCCCCCCGAGCCCCAAACCACTGGACGAGCGGCGCAGGATGCGCATGGTCTCGGCCACGCGCCGGCGCATGGCGCTGCGCTCGCGCTCGATGGCGCGCTTTTCCTCGGGATTGGGGCCGTGGCTTTGGGCGTCTCGCTTGGCCGCGCCTTCTGCGGGCTTGCCCTGGCCCTCGGTCGCGGGCTCCGCATCGCCGGGCACGGCCTTGCGGGCGGCGCCGAGCCGGCTGAGAATGCCCCAGATCACCAGAAGCACAATGATCACGATCAATCGCGCCACCTCGGAGGCCAGCAGCTGCGTGTCGTCAAAAGCCAGGCGCGGCCCGAATACCCAGATCAGCGCGCACAGGATCAGCGTGAGCACCAGCCCCAGAAACCACCATGAAAACAGTGCTCGAAAAAACCCGGCCATCAGCGTTGCCTCCAGTCGGCCGCGTCCTCGATGATGGTTTCGATGGCGCCCGCGAAGCTTGCGCCAGGCTCCAGCAGGATCACCTCGATCCTGCGGTTGCGCGCGCGCCCCTCAGGGGTGGCGTTGTCGGCGATGGGCGCCTGCGGGCCCAACCCCTCGGCCCGGACCCTGCCGGGATTGAGCAGGCGCGGGCGGACAAGCTCGGCTGCGGCTTCGGCGCGGGCGAGTGAGAGCTCATCGTTATCGGCGAAGCTGGCATTGGCGCGCATGGGGATCGAATCGGTATGGCCAATCACAGCGATATCCCCTTCCTCGGTATCGAGGACCGAGCCGATACGCCCTGCCAGCGCGCTCAGGCTGTCCGACGCGGTGGCCGCGCCACTGTCGAACTGGTCAGGGGCGACGATGCGCAAGGCAATGCCTGTGGGCAGTTCCAGAACCTCCACGTTGCCCTGGGCGATCTCGGTCGACAACGCGGCGCTCACGCGTTCATAGG
>PWLT01000005.1 GCA_003558415.1 Hyphomicrobiales bacterium | reverse complement strand
TTCTTCGAAGTGCTGACATGGCGCCAGCTCGGCCTGCACGACAAGCCGATCTTCCTGCTCAACGTGGAGGGATACTGGACACCGCTGATCGCGCTGCTCGATCACGTCATATCCGAAGGCTTCGCGGGCGACCGGCTGCGCGACTTCGTCACGGTGGCCGAGGATGTCCCGGCACTGTCAGAGGCCCTGCACGATGCGCTCGGCAGAGAGGCCGCGCCACAGGCCTGAGCAGGGGCGCAGAACTGCGTGAGGCCGTCGCTCAGCAGGCACCGCATGCCATGTTCTGTTGGTCGAATCCAGCGCGAAGGATTGACACAAAAGACGAACAACTGTAGAACACCGCCGCAGACCCAAGCAGCGGGGCCATGGCGATGCTGACCAGAAAGCAGATCGATCTGCTGAAATTCATTCACGAACGGATCCAACGTGACGGCGTGCCGCCCTCCTTCGACGAGATGAAGGAGGCGCTCGACCTGCGCTCCAAATCCGGCATTCACCGCCTCATCACAGCGCTCGAGGAACGTGGGTTCATCCGGCGCCTGGCCCATCGCGCGCGGGCCATCGAGATCCTTCGCCTGCCCGACGCGATGCGCGGCGGCACCGGTGCCTCGGGTGGATTCACGCCGCAGGTGATCGAAGGCGACGCGCCGACGGAACGCGACGCGCCCATTGCGCGTGCGGCCGCAGCCGCGACGGGTGGCGGGGCCGTCGATGTGGTGGAATTGCCGGTGATGGGCCGGATCGCCGCGGGCACGCCGATCGAGGCGATCAGCGAAGCCAGCCACGAGGTCGCCATCCCCGGCGCAATGATCGGCGGGCGGGGCAACCACTACGCGCTCGAGGTCAAGGGTGACTCGATGATCGAGGCGGGCATCAATGACGGCGACATCGTGGTGATCCGCGAGCAGTCGACGGCCGAGAATGGCGATATCGTCGTCGCGCTGGTGGAGGATCACGAGGCCACGCTCAAACGCTTCCGCCGGCGCGGCGGGATGATCGCGCTCGAGGCCGCGAACCCCGATTATGAAACCCGGTTGCTGCGCGACGATCAGGTCGCCGTGCAGGGGCGTCTGGTGGGGTTGATCCGCAGCTACTGAGGGGAGTGCCGGAGCGGGCTCGGCGCAAGTCACGCAGCGCGGTTGCGTGGTGCTCAGATGCCGCCGATTTCGCCCGCGTCGAACTTCAACCGTGTCTCGAACGCCTTGGAAATATGCGCCTTGAGCGCAGCACAGGCCGCGTCCCCGTCGCGCCGCGCGACGGCCTCTACGATGGCTTCGTGCTCGGCCAGCGCGGTCTCTCCGCGTCCCTCGACAGCGAGCGAGGTACTTGCCAGGAGCGCCATTGAGCGGTGCACGAGATCGAGCTGCTGCACGAGATAGCGGTTGTGCGAGGCCAGATGGAGCTGCTTGTGAAAGCGCCGGTTCGACCGGCTCAACGCCGCCGGATCGTTCAGCCGCGCGCCATCCTCGGCGACCATGTCGCGCAACACGCGCACCTCCTCCTCGGTGGCGTGCTGGGCGGCCAGCCGCGCGGCAAGACCCTCAAGCTCTGCGCGCACCACATAAAGCTCGGCAAGCTGGTTGTGATCGAGCGAGGCCACGATCAGGCTGCGCCCGTCGCGCACCAGAAGCGACTGCGTCTCGAGCCGCTGCAGCGCCTCGCGGATGGGCGTGCGCGACACCCCGAACCGCTCGGCCAGCTCCGACTCGACCAGCCGGTCGCCGGGGCGGTAGATCCCGACATCGATCGCCTCGAGAATGAGGCTGTATGCGTCGGTCTGTCCCTGTTTCGGCTCCGCCATCCCTGTCCCCCGGCCCTGACCGCGCGACAGTGCCCAACCCGCGATCCGGGCGCAAGCCGCCAGATGCGCATTGCCCCCAAGCGGCGCAGCGCCTAGCTTGAGGCCATGCCGAAGCAGCAATTCAGCCATGTGCGCAGCTGGGTGTTCGACCTCGACAACACCCTCTACCCGCCCGAAGCCCGCCTCTTCGACCAGATCGAGGCGCGGATGGTGGATTTCGTCGTGCGCACCCTGAACGTGCCGCGCTCGCGGGCCGAATATCTGCGCCGCGACTACTGGTCGCGCTACGGCACCACACTGGCCGGGCTGATGGAGCATCACGCGGTCGATCCCGCCGCCTATCTCGAGGAGGTGCATGACATCACACTCGATCACCTGCACCCGGACCCGGCGTTATGCGCACACATCGGCGCCCTTCCGGGGCGGCGGATCGTGCATACCAATGGCAGCGCGCGCCACGCCGCGCGGGTGCTGCGCGCGCGCGGGCTCGACGCGGTGTTCGACGCGGTCTACGGGGTCGAGAATGCAGGCTACCAGCCCAAGCCGCGCCGCGAAGCCTTCGAGGCGATCTGCGACGCCGACGGCATTACCCCCGCGCAGGCGGCGATGTTCGAGGATGATCCGCGCAACCTTGCCGCGCCCCACAGCATGGGGATGCGCACCATTCATGTTGCGCCCGCGCCGCAGCCCGCCCCGCATATCCACCACCATACCGACGATCTGTCGCATTTCCTGCACCGGCTGACGACGTGACCCGGCGCCTGCGCAATATGTCGCATTCTCCCTGCCGATTTCCGGACACAGATTCCGG
>PWLT01000108.1 GCA_003558415.1 Hyphomicrobiales bacterium | reverse complement strand
CAGAAAGCGCCCGTCGGCGAAGAGCTTCTTGTTGCGCGCGTCATCGGTGTAGGTCGCGCCGGGAAGGACGCCGGGATTGGCCACGCAGATCTCGCCCACCTCGTCGGTGGCGCATTCATGCGTGATCGCGCCGTCATCGTCGAACTCCAGGATGCGCACCTCCGTATGGGGAAAGGGAATGCCGACCGATCCGACCTTCGTCTTGCCGCCGATGGGGTTGCACGACACCAGGCAGGTCGCCTCGGTCAGGCCGTAGCCTTCGGAGATCTTCACGCCGGTGGCGGCCTCGAAGCGCTTGTAAAGCTCCAGCGGCATTGCCGCCGAGCCCGATATCCCGCTTTGCAGCGAGGAGACATCGGCATCGACCTTGCGCTGCATGAGCGCGGAGATGGCCGTGGGCACGGTGATCATGAAGGTCACGCCCCAGCGTTCGACCAGCTTCCAGAAATTGTCGAACACCCCCTCGCCGCGATAGCCCTGCGGGGTGGGAAACACCGCATGGCCCCCGCTGGCGATCACCGACATCATGATCGGATAGGCCGCGAAGACGTGAAACAGCGGCAGCGGGCAGATCAGCACATCCTCATGCGTGAAGATCAGCCGATGGCCGATCCAGCCGTTATAGATCATCCCCTCGAATGTGTGCTGGGCCAGCTTGGGCATCCCCGTGGTGCCGCCGGTGTGGAAATAGGCGGCAATCCGGTCCTCGTCGCTTTCCTCGAAATCCAGCTTGTCGCGGCGCCGGCGCGCGCATTCGGCGTTGAAATCGAGCACCCGCGCATTGTGCGAGGTCGGATTCGCGGGCCGGATCAGCGGCACGATCCAGCTTTTCGGAGGGCTGAGATAGCGGTTGAGATCGACCTCCAGCACGGTGCGCACCTCGGGCGCGTGGGCCACCGCCTTAGCAACCTTTTGGGCGACGTCGGTCTTGGGCATGGATTTGAGCGTGACCACCACCTTGGCGCCGGTTTCGCGCAGCAGCGCCGAGATCGTCTCGGGCTCCAACAGCGGGTTGATCGGGCTGACAATCCCCGCCGTCATGCCCCCCAGCAGGACCGCCGCCGTCTCGTTGCAGTTGGGAAGCACGAAGGCGACCACGTCCCGCTCGCCGATACCGAGATCACGAAACAGGTTCGCGGCCTGCGTGGTGCGCCCGTGCAACTCGGACCATGACAGTGTTTCGGCACGATCCCTGGCCCCCGATGTGATCTGGAACGAGATCGCGTTGCGCGCCCCATGTGCGTCGCGGGTTCGCGACATCAGGCCGTAGACGGTTTTCGGAAGGCCGCCGGCCACCTCGCTCCAGGGGGCCTCGTTCTCGATCAGGTCACGATCCTCGAAGCACGTGAAGTTGCTGATACGCTCGCTCATATGGTTGCTCCTCCCTGCAGGCATTGCGCCTGACGGCGCCTTTTGCGCAAGGATGTGCGCTGAGGGCGCTGCTGGCAAGCCCGCATGGGCCGGATCACTCGGCGGCGATCCCGTCGGTGAACTGAAGCCGCGCCAGCCGGGCATAGAGCCCGCCCTGAGCGACGAGCGCGTCATGGCTGCCCTCAGCCACGATCTGCCCGCCCTCGAAGACGAGGATGCGGTCGGCCTTCTTCACGGTCGCGAGGCGATGCGCGACGATCAGCGTCGTGCGCTCGGCGGAAAGCTGCTCGACGGCGCGCTGCACCGCGCGCTCGCTCTCGGCGTCGAGCGCGCTGGTGGCCTCGTCGAGCAGCAGCACCGGCGCGTCGCGCAGGATGGCGCGGGCGATAGCCACCCGCTGCTTCTGCCCGCCCGAGAGCAGAACGCCGCGCTCGCCCAGCCGGGTGTCGTAGCCCTCGGGCAGGGCTGTGAGGAACTCATGCGCCGCAGCCGCGCGGGCGGCCTGCTCGACCTCGGCGTCGCTCGCATCGGGGCGGCCGAAGCGGATATTCTCACGCGCCGAGGAGGCGAAGATTACCGGATCCTGTGGCACCATCGCGATGGCCGCGCGGAAATCGGCGCGCGCCATCTCGCGCAGATCCACCCCGTCAAGCGTGATACACCCCTCCTCTGGGTCGTAGAAACGCTGCAGCAGCTGGATGATGGTGGTCTTGCCCGCCCCGGAGGGGCCGACCAGCGCCACCGTCTCGCCGGGGTGCACATGCAGTGACACCCCGTCGAGCGCCCATTGAGCGGGCCGCGACGGGTAGCGGAAGCGAACGCCCTCGAAGGCAACTTCGCCTCGGACCGGGCGCGGCAGCGGGCGCGGCCGGGGCGGGTCATTGACCTCATCCTCCGCGTGCAGCAGTTCCGAGAGCCGCTCGCTCGCTCCGGCGGCGCGTTGCAGCTCGCCCCAGATCTCCGACAGCGCGCCCACCGAGCCCGCCACGATCACCGAATAGATGACGAACTGCACCAGCTCGCCGGGCGTCATCACCCCCGCACGCACATCATTCGCGCCGCTCCACAGCACGCCGACGATACCGGTGAATACCAGCGTGATGACGATCACCGTCATCACCGAGCGCGTGAATACCCGCCGGCGCGCCACGTCGAAGGCGGTTTCGGTGACCTGCGCGAAATCCGCCCGGCTCACCGCTTCATGGGTGAATGCCTGCACCGTCTGCGCAGCCTGCAGCGCCT
>PWLT01000451.1 GCA_003558415.1 Hyphomicrobiales bacterium | reverse complement strand
GCGGGAGTTTCACGCAGATTGCAGGCCGAGCTTGATCATCTGGTGGCGCAGGGCGTGGCGGCTGATCTTCAGCTGCGCCGCGGCGGTCTGCATGTTGCCCCCCGATGCGTCCAGCGCCCGCTCGATCAGGGCACGCTGAAAGGCGGCGGTGGCGTCGTGAAAGCCGGTTTCGGGTCGCGGTGCGGGATCCTCGGCGGGGGGAACAACGCGCGCGCCGGCGCGCACGGTGCGCAGGATCCGGTCGGGGAGATGGCGCGGCAGGATCACGTCCTCATCCTCGAGGATGAATATCCGCTCCAGCAGGTTCTCGAGCTCGCGCACATTGCCCGGCCAGGGATACTTGCGGAAGATCGCCTCGCTCTCCGGCGCGAGGCCGCGGATATTACGGCCATAGGCGGTGTTGAACTGGTCGATGAAATGCTGCGCCATGATCAGCACGTCGTCCCCCCGGTCGCGAAGCGCGGGGATGTTGAGCGCCACCACCTGGAGCCGGTAATAGAGATCCTCGCGGAAGGCGCCGGCCGTGACCTCCGTGAGCAGAACCTTGTTGGTGGCCGCGATGAATCGCACATCGACCGAAGTGGTCTTGACCGCCCCGACACGGCGGAACTGGTGCGTGTCCAGCAGGCTGAGCAGCTTGGTCTGCAGCGGCAGGTCCATCTCGCGGATCTCGTCGAGGAAGATGGTGCCGCGATTGGCCGCCTCCACCAGTCCGATCTTGCGCTCCACCGCACCGGTGAAGGCGCCCTTCTCATGGCCGAAAAGCTCCGATTCCATGAGGTTGGCCGGTATCGCGGCGCAGTTGATGTCGAGAAATTCCTGCTCGGCGCGGCTGGAGGCGTTGTGGATCATCCGCGCCAGCAGCCCCTTGCCGGTGCCGGTCTCGCCATAGATGAGCACCGTGCGCGCGGCGCTTCGGGCGACGCGATCGGCCAGATGCCGCAGATCCGCGATCGTGGGGTGCTCGCCGATCAGCTTGCGCTGATAATCCGCCATCTGATGCCCCGCCTCCATGGCGCGGGGTCAGGCCGGGAGCCCGATCTTGAGCCAGCGCCCCGCGCAGGGATTTCCGTCGTGGAAGTATACGCAGCGCTCGCGGATTGCATAGATCACCGACGAAATGGTGAGCGTGTCGTCGGTATCATCGGGGTGCTGGCAGATGGGCGCGCCGTGCTCGTCTGCCGGGTGGCGCGCCATGAGCCGCGCGGCGCCCGCCACGTCCCACTCGCGGTGCGGCAGCGTGGCCTCGAGACAGGCGAGCCGCGACTCGGAGTTGGAATCGATGCGCCCCCCGCGATGGCTGAGCGTCTCGGCGGATAGTTCGGGGCTGAGGAAATGGTTGGTGCGCCACGAGAGCGGATCGCGGCTGACGGCCACCTTGTCGCAGCCCAGCTCGACCGCCGCCGTGGCGCCGCTGCTGTCGGCCATCACCAGCGATCCACCGCCCGCATGCGGGACCGAACGAAGAAATTCCAGGGCCTCGCCCAAGTTGGCACAGTTCGCAAGGAGCCGCGTCATCAGGAAATAGCGCAGCCAGCCGATCCCGTGGCGGCGCGCGCCGATCTGGGTGTCGGCCACGGCCAGCCCGGCGGCGTTCATGCCGCTGGAATAGGCGCCGGGGCTTCCCAGGCTGCCTAGGCAGAACATGCCGCCGGTGGCGATGTCGGGGCCGTCATGCCACATCAGCCGCTGCACCCCCAGATGCGTGCCGCTGAAATCGCGGTTCTTGACCACCAGCGGGCCGTCGGGACCGCCCCCGGTGGCCCAGGCCGAGCAGCCATCCACTGCCATCGACATCGCCGCTCCGGCACCGAAATCACGCAGCGTGCCGAGATGCAGGTGGAGAAAAAGCGCCTCCTCATCCAGCTCGAAACCCTCCGCGATGCCGCGCAGCTCGGCCATGCCGTGGGGGTCGTGGCTCTCGGCGAAACGGCGTTGGGCCGCGACATAGTCGCGCATCGGCTCGGTGATCCGGCCCTCGGTGCGGGCCTGCTCCACCCGCGCCAGTGTGGCTGCGCGCACCGCTTCGCCAAGTGCGGCGTCGCCGCCGGCGGCTTGTGCCTGGCCCCGCTCTCCGGCCGTACCGGAGAGGATGAGCGCGGCTCCGTGAGTGGTGGCCAGCGCGCTCATGCGGAGGTGTCCTCGCGAAGCGAGAGGTTTTCGTGCAGCCGGTGGCAGGCGGCGCTGTGGTCGCGACCGACCGACTCGGTCTTGGGCGCTTCGCTGCGGCAGATATCGATGGCCAGCGGGCAGCGGGTGTGGAACTTGCAGCCCTTGGGCGGGTCGAGCGGCGAGGGCAGATCGCCCTTCAGCCGCACCCGCGTGCGCCGTTGCGGCGTCTGCTCGACCTCGGGCACCGCGGACATCAGGCTCTGGGTATAGGGGTGGCGGGGCTTGGCCAGCACCGATTCAACGGGCCCGAGCTCAACGATCTCACCCAGATACATCACCGCCACCCGGTCGGAAAGATACCCGATCACCGAAATGTCGTGCGAGATGAACAGATAGGTGAGGTCGAACTCGGCCTTGAGTTCCTGCAGAAGCTGGATGATCTGCGCCTGGATCGACACATCGAGCGCCGAGACGGGCTCGTCGCACACAATGAATTCGGGG
>PWLT01000074.1 GCA_003558415.1 Hyphomicrobiales bacterium | reverse complement strand
GGCTATTTCGGCACGCGCAGTATCTCGCCCGTTTCGGGCAGCCTGATGCGCTTGGTGTGCCCGTCACTTGATGACGGCATCTGCGCAAATGTCTCGCCTCCCGTGGTGGCGACGAGCGCGCCGCGATCGGGAACGATGAATTGTTGCGCGTTTTCAAGCTCCAGCACCCCGTCGCGAACCAGCGCGTGGATGACCCGGCTTAACGTCTCGGGACGGGTATGGATGAAATTGGCCATGTCGCCCCGCGATACCGGAACGCGCACCCGGATCGGCCTGCCATCCCCGGACCGCCCGTCACCTTGACGCGCCATCAGAAGCAGCAGGAATGCCGCCACGCGTTCGCGGATGGTGGGAAGGCCCAGCACGCTCATCCAGGCGCGCGCGGCGCGCAACTCCGAGACGCTGGAGCTGAGAAGCTCATGCTCCTTGTCCGGGTTCTGCGCAAGCATCGCTTCGAAGTCCAGCCTGTCACACGTGCACAGCACAACATCGCTGGCGCATTCCACGTCGAACGGTGCGCGCTCGACAAAAAGCTCGCCAAAATGATCTCCGGGCAGCAAAAGCCCGACGATCTGCTGCTGCCCGTCGCTACGGTTGCGCGCCAGTCGCAGGACGCCTTGCATCACGAAGCCCACCAGTCGGGTGGAAGCATCGCAGTTCGTGACCGTCGCGCCCTTGTCGAAGCGCCGCTGCGCGCAGCGGGATTTCGGCGCCGGCTCTCCCGCCCGCGCGGGCGGGAGCGGGCAGAAACCGCAGAGCTTCGCCGCCAGACCCCCCGAAGGGCGCTCGTGTCGCGGTTTCATGACGTCCTGGGGATCGCGACCACCAACTGCGGCGCGTGCCGTGGTATCACTGTCATCCCCGAACCTCCGTCTATCGACTGACGCAACAAATTTCTGTAAATCCGATATTTCGCGACATCATATATTGCACCGCTTTCATCGATCAAGCCATGCCATCCCCAGATTGACCGAAATGGCATGAGTGGATGGCGCGACCTTGCCCGCGTTGCGCCAAAACCGGATTGCCTTGTCGCTGCCCCGTGGGTCAAAGGCCCACGAAGGTGCAGGACGTCGAGATATGCGCCCGCGTCCGGGCCCGGTCCATCCGCCCGAGCGCAATATCGTCGGGGCATGGAGCGGCACGGGGCGCGGCTTGACCGCGTTTCCACGTCCGCCTAGCCCTGCACCGCCAGCGATGCGACGGCCAGCGTTGATTGCGCCGGGAAGCTCCGTTACCGGCACGCGCCCCAGCTTCGGCGGAACGTGACGGTTCCGGGCAACATCGGGCGAACCGAGCTTGCCCCCGGCGAATCTCTCATCCGGCATTGAACCGCGACCCCATTTCGCAAGCCCCTACGAATGGGCCGTGTTCGGGCAACCGCGCCCCACTGCACCAGGATCGGGGATTTCAGACGGATTGCCTTGCGAGGCACGAAAAGCTCACTTCCTGCAAGGTAATCTCGGCGCCGGCATGCCCCACGGCATGTCCGGGCCGAGTGCCGACGCCGCCTAGCGCAGCCCCGTCTCCTCCAGCAGCCCCCGGTCGCGCGCCTCGTAGTAGTAGCCGCGCGCATACCACTGCACCGCCCGGTCGCGGTTGCGGTTGGCGACGATCCAGGCCCCGCGCAGGTAACGCACCGCGTAGCGCAGGTTGATTTCGGGGTCGAGAAGCTCCTCGGGCGAGCCGCGATGGCCCATGGTTCGCGCCGTGTCGGGATGGATCTGCATCAGCCCCCAGTATGGGCCGTTGCGGGCCTCGGGCCGGTGGCTGCTCTCGCGCAGGATGACGCGTTGAACCAGATCCACGGGTACGTTGTTGGCGCGGGCATGGCGCTCGATCATGCGGCGCAGTCGGGGTGTTTCATTCGGATAGAGATCCCGGCGGCTTTCTCTGCGGCGCCGCGACCCGCACGCGCCCAGCACCAGAGGCACCGCAATGATCAGGGCGCGGCGGGTGATGCCCGTCATTCGGACTGCTCCATTCGGCCCCAGCCTCGCATCCCTCATGGGCTGCTGGGAAATGGTAGCCGCCGCACCCGAGATGCGCAAGCCGCGCCGCGCTCGCGCCTGTGATGCATCACGCCCGCGCCGGGCAACCATCCGCAATCGGTTGCCGTGCCTACTGCACCTAGAAGCGCCTCGATACCTGCTCAGGCGAGAGCGCCGTTGGTGGCCCGAACCGACAAAGCGGCTGGCGTATTCGCGCAGCGCGCCGCGCACTCACTGTTGCGCTGCGGCCGTCATTTGCCGTTCCATTTCTTCCTGCTGCGCGAGCGGTGTGACGGCAAGGAAAACCGCACCCTCATCAGTCCAGGCCGTGTGCCCGGCCGGCCAGTGATAGGCCTCGCCCGCGCGGGTCACTTCCTCGGTACCGTCCCGGTGTCGCACCTTCAGCGCGCCCTCCAGCACGATACCCCAGTGATCGCCCGAGCACAGCCCGCCGGGCAGCGCCGCGAAAAACGGGGTCAAATCCATCCCCGGCGCGAGTGCGAAGCGGCCGACATGCATGTCACCCCAGTGTTCGGCGCGCACCTCAATCCCCTCAAGATCCAGTTCGACCTGCATGTTTTCAAAAGACGTCTTCATGCGATGATCTCCCAATATGGAAAGC
>PWLT01000019.1 GCA_003558415.1 Hyphomicrobiales bacterium | reverse complement strand
GCTCGCATATTCTCTGGAATGCGGTACGACAGGGTTGCCCTCATATCCTCGGTATGGACCCTGCTGGTCAAAACCTGTTCTCCCCTGATTATTTCACTGCGAGCAATCCCCCCGACGAATAGCGAAATGTCATCACCCGCTTCGGGGTGAATCGCATCGACAGGAAAAGACTTAACTTCCAGCATTTCGGCATTGATCGGGGTATGGGCCGGGATGGTATCCCGGGCAACAACCACATCGTCGTGGGGTACAGCCGCCGCTACCGGCTCCTGCATGTTGGTTAGGTAATCGTAAAGGAAGAAAGCAGTGACACCCCCCAGGATAATTCCAAATACAAGCAAAACTTTGCTAAGTTTCAAGATATGCACCTCCTAAAATCATTAATTTTATCGATTCAAGTTAAATACTACCTGCAAGTCAAATATTTGCATGAGCGATATATCAACAAAATTAAAACCTGCCTTTAATACCTTTTTAAACAAGCACATTTATTCAATAAGTCTAGCAGATTCAAGCCCAAAATCTTTTGCTTCTCCATCAGACAAATCAACAGTATAATTTTTATTGATAATCTGTGCTTTAATTTCCATGTTTGCACCAGGCTGTGGATACGGTTTTATTAATTTTATACTTGAAAACCCTTCAATAAAAATCTCTCCAGTCCCGCTTGGCTCGCCACTTATTACTGGTACAATAAGAATAGTCTCATTATCAATATGATCATTTATAGCATTAAGTGCATTATTATTACTTAACCCAGTTGAAGGTGCAGCCCATATTGTCGACCCGGCAGATACTTCCCCTTCATAACCATCCTTTATCCAACTAACAAGTTTATCCATATTCGAACCTGGGCCTTCAAAATTTACAGGCCCCCAGTTACCATCACCCCAGGGGACGTAATCTTCGTCACCTGGCTCCGGTTCACCACCTTGACCCTGGCCTTGTCCTTGTCCTGGCTTAAACTTCATAGTTAATATAAATTCACCATCTATAAAAGGCCATACATTTTCATGAATAGAAAATGGTGCGAGAATTTTTGGCATATAAACCGGGTTAAGTTTAGCTGTGGCAGCAGCTCCTACATCAGAAGATCCTGCCAAATTTGATCCTGCCAAGGCAGAAAAAGCTGGAGCAAAAAATAAGCTTGCTTCTTTATCCGCAGTTACTTTTACAGTTTTACTATTAGCACCGATTGGGCTTCCATCTTGCTCTGTAACATCAATTAACTCTGCGCCGTGGTAACCTAAATAATCCACGACTACCTTTCTGACTTTTTTTTGAACCTCTGAATCACTGGTTACCCCATCTTGCTGTGCCCTTACTATTTCCTGTGCACCTGCTAATGCTGCCGCATCTGCTGCATTTACAACTTGCCGCCTGTTCTGGTATAAGCTGCCTACATCAATTGCAATAACTGCCATGCCGAGGATAACTACCATAAAAAATGCAACTAGGATCAAAACATTTCCACGCTCATCACTTTGAGCCAAATCAAACCATTTATTTCGTCGCATCATACCAATAACCTCCACTTCAATCTATTAGGAAAATTAATATTCCCGCCGCATTGTAGCTTCACCCGAAAGAGTTATTTCACCATCATTTCCAATGTTAGGAAACGGGATAATAGAATTTTCGCCGCCAATAAAGTTAATTAACAATGGGAGATCTCCACTTACAGTAACCTCAATCTCAGCTCCCGGAGCGATGCTATCGGGATAACCCGGGATTAAGGCATCACTTATTGATCCCTCTGGAAAAACTGAAGCATGTGCTTTGATCCTTTCATTAATAAGACTTATTTCTTCTCCCCGAGCTGCAAGCCGTGCCCCCTCCCTGGCTGCGCCAGTTATGTTAATGTAACCATTAAATATCCAACCAAATTCGACAATTCCTATTACCAGAGCCAACAGAAAAGGCAATACTAAGGCAAACTCAATGAAAGAAGCACCGTGGTCACTTTTTCTTAATCGTTGCAAAATTTTTCTTATCAATTCTTTCTCACCTCGTTATAGGGGAGCTGTTTGAAAACTAAAAAAGAATTTCCATTTAAACTTACCAACTCAAATTATCGCTCCTGCCGCATAGTAGCACTGGCTGGAATGTTTATAGAGGATGGGAAGGGAGGAAATCCAATTAAAAGATCTAGTTCTCCATTGATTATAATTTTTCTTTCTTCATCATAGGCCACATTTTCTGCAGGCTCAAATCTGATATCAAGATTAGTCTCTTCAAAGATCCTTGCGTGATCTTTAATTGTGTTTTCAACTTCAGCTTTATTGAAGTTTTCCATCACCACAGCCTGACGAACACCTTCCCGGGCAGCACCTGTTAGGGTTATGTAACCGTGAAATATCCAACCAAACTCAATTATGCCAAACACAAGCAATAATAAAATTGGAATAACTATAGCAAATTCTAGCACCTCATGGCCGTTTTCATTTTTTCTTAGTTGGCATAGAACTTTACGTATCACTTCTTTCACACCTCTTCTTAAGAGAGTTTTTATACTATATCCCCTCTATTTATAACCGTTTATAACCTTAACTCATAACACCCTATCACTTCTCCTGCCGCATCGCGGCGCTGGCAGTGAGCCTGATATGCTCCGGT
>PWLT01000430.1 GCA_003558415.1 Hyphomicrobiales bacterium | reverse complement strand
TCGAACGCCCCCTGGTCGAGCGCGGTCTGGATGATCCCGGCACCGCCCTGATCGGCATAGCCGAACACCACCAGGATGTCACCGCCGGCAGCGGCCAGCGCGCCGATCTCGGCGGAGTAGTCACCCTTGCCGTCCTCATGCGGGGCGTTGATGGTGATGGTGCCGCCGGCCGCCTCGAAATTGGCGGCGAAGGAATCCGCGAGGCCAAGCCCGTAGTCGTTGTTGGTGTAGGTCACCGCCACGTTGGTCAGGCCACGCTCCATCAGGATATCGGCCATCACCGCACCCTGGCGCGCATCCGAGGGCGCGGTGCGGAAGAACAGCCCGTCATCCTCGACGGTGGTGAATGCCGGGGAGGTCGCCGAGGGCGAGATCATCGGGATGCCGTTGGGAATGGCCACGTTCTGAAGCGCGGCCATGGTCACGCCCGAGCAGTCGAGACCCATGATCGCCACGATCCCGTCGGAGGTGACAAGACGCTCCGTCGCGGCGGTCGCGGCCGAGTTGTCGATGCAGGTCGAATCCGCGCGCACCGAGACGATGGTCTGACCGCCCAGCCAGAGGCCGCTGTCATTGACTTCCTGCCAGGCCAGCTCGGCCGAATCGGCCATATGTGGGGTCAGGGACTCGATCGGGCCGGTGTAGCCCAGGATGGTACCCATCTTGACTTCCTGCGCGAACGCGCCCCCCGCGGCGAGCGCGGTGGCTGCGGTGGCAATCAGAAGTTTCTTCATTGTCGTCTCCCTTGTTGGATCGAAACCATCGCGGAGACTAAACGGCTATGCCATCAAAGAAAAGATATATCGCTACGCTCAGCGCCTGTTCACGTTGCGGCAAGGGGCGCTGGATCGTGGCCCAGGCTGCGCTAGTCTCAATTGCTGGGAAAGGAGGTGTGCAATGCAACGCATCACGATGACGATCGCCGGGCTCGCGGCGCTTGCCTTCATGCAGCCGGTGACGGCTGCCGAGAGCGTGATCGACAGCTCGGCCGGACCGATCGCAATCGAACGTATGGCCGATGGGCTCGATGAGCCCTGGGCGGTGGGGTTTCTCGCGGACGGGGCCTACCTGGTGACCGAACGCGACGGGCGGCTGTGGCATTTCGATGCCGCAGGCACGCGGCAGGAGGTGACGGGCGTTCCGCAGGTCTATTCCTCCGGGCAGGGCGGCCTGCTCGATATTCTGGTGCCCGAGGATTTCACTGAGAGCCGCGAGGTATTTCTCAGCTACGCCGTGGCTCAGAACGGCGGCGCGGGAACGGCGCTGGGCGTGGGGCGGCTTTCGGAAGATGCAAGCCAGCTCGAGGAATTCCGCCAGATCTTCGAATCGACCCCCGGCTGGAGCGGCGGGCGCCATTTCGGCTCGCGCATCGCCGAAGGTCCCGAGGGACATCTGTTCCTGAGCATCGGCGACCGGGGCGACATGGACACGGCGCAGGATCTCTCCAACCATAACGGCACCATTATTCGCATCAACCGCGACGGCTCGGTTCCCGACGACAACCCCTTCGTGGACGAGGATGGCGCGCAGCCGGAAATCTGGACCTGGGGCAACCGCAATCCGCAGGGGCTCGATTTCGACAATGATGGCCGGCTGTGGTCGAACGAGCACGGGCCGCGCGGCGGTGACGAGCTCAACCTGATCGAGCGGGGCAACAATTATGGCTGGCCGCTGATCGGGGAGAGCGAGCATTATACCGGCGAGCCCATGCAGGAAGGCCGCGAGATGGAGGGTATGGAGCGCCCGCTCGTCCACTGGACGCCGGCTCTGGCGCCCTCGGGCTTCACGGCGTATTCGGGGCAGGCCTGGCCCGAATGGGAGGGCAGCCTGTTCAACGGCTCCCTGCAGCAGGATCGCATCGCGCGTATCGATCCGAACGCGGATTTCGCCGAAGAGTCGCTCCAATCGCCCGAAATGGGCCGGGTGCGTGAGGTGCGCGAGGCCCCTGACGGTTCGATCTGGTTCCTGTCGGTGCATGAAGGGGCGTTGTTCCGCATGTCCCCGGCCGAGTGAGCCGGGCGGTGTGAACCTTGACCGGAGGCGGCCTGCTGCGCGTGCCCGCCGCAGGCCGCCCGTGCGCGGGCCGCATTGCTCTGCCGGCCTGCGGATGGTGCTTTCGGGCGGGGCCACACTGTTCTAGGATCGCAGCGCCGGGGCATTTCACGTCCGGCCACACGGCATTCCGCCCAGCACACAGAGGTCCCCGATGGACGATGCGAATGGCAAGCTCCCGCCCCCGCCCGAAAACACCTTCCTGCACGGTCTGCTGATGCTCGTGCTGGTCCTGCTGGTCAATCTGGCCCAGACGGTGCTGGCGGTCTGCGCCATCATCCAGTTCTTCTGGATGCTCATCTCCGGCAAGCGCAACGCGCGGCTGGTCACCTTCGGGCGCGGCATCGCCAACTGGCTGGCGGTGACCGCGCGGTTTCTCACAGCCGGCTCCGACGAGCCGCCCTTCCCCTGGCGCGAGTGGGATTCACGCTGATCGCCCCGCGTCTTGAAGCGTATAACGGTTGTCCGGCTTCAATTCCTTATCCGGATCGAGGGGTCCCGTGAATCGTGGCGATCACGATCCGCTCTACAGCGCCGCCCGCAGCATCGCCAGCGCGTGCTCGACGCTG
>PWLT01000328.1 GCA_003558415.1 Hyphomicrobiales bacterium | reverse complement strand
TGCTTCACGTTGCGCGCATGGGACGGCATGATCATCTTCATGAAGTCCTTGGCGATGCGGTAGCCCTCGGCCCCCTCGACCCAGACCTCGTCGATCTCGCGGTTGTAGAGATCGCGGATCGAGCGCTTGATCAGGTTGCCTTCCTCATAGATCGGCGCGGGCGCGATGGATTTCAGCGTGAGTTCGCGGATCTGCTCCCAAAGGCGGAAGAGATATTCGTAGTCGCGCTTGATCTCGGCCTTGGTGCGCTTGGCGCCGGCGGTGCGGATGATCAGCCCCGCGCCCTCGGGTACGGTGATGGCGCCCGCGATCTCCTTGAGCTTCTTGCGGTCGGCGGCGTTGGTGATCTTGCGCGAGATGCCGCCGCCACGGGCGGTGTTGGGCATGAGCACGCAATAGCGCCCGGCCAGCGACAGATAGGTCGTCAGCGCCGCACCCTTGTTGCCGCGCTCTTCCTTGACGACCTGGACCAGCAGGATCTGGCGGACCTTGATGACCTCCTGGATCTTGTAGCGCCGCTGGGAGGGCTTGCGCGGCACACGGATCTCGTCGCTCACATCCTCGTCGGCGATCGATTCGATGCGGTCATCGATCTCGGCGGCGTGGTCGACGGCGGCATAGGGGCGCGACTCGGCGGGCTCGGAGCCCTGATCCGAACCGTTCTCCGACTCGGCCTGTCCATCCTGATCGTCCGGTCCCGGCGCGCCGGAGTCGGCCTCGGCGGGAACCGCGTCATCCGCCTGCTCGTCCGCATCGAGATCGACCACGGCCATGCCCGGGATCTCGCCCGAGGCAACCGCGTCGGCGCCGGTGTCGGACTCCTGCGCCGCCGCGGCGCGCGCCTTTGCACCGCGACCGCCGCGACCGGGCTTGCCGCCAGATCTGCCATTGCGCCCGGCGGCGTCACTCTCCTCCTCGGCCTCGGCGCGGGCGCGCTCCTCCTCCAGCAGCGCCTGCCGGTCGGCGACCGGGATCTGGTAGTAGTCCGGGTGAATCTCGGCGAATGCGAGGAAGCCGTGCCGGTTGCCGCCGTAATCGACAAAGGCCGCCTGCAGCGACGGCTCGACCCGCATCACCTTGGCGAGATAGATGTTCCCCGCTAGCTGACGGCGGCTTGCCGCCTCGAAGTCGAACTCGTCAACCCTGTTTCCATCCGCCACCACGACGCGGGTTTCCTCCGCGTGGGTGGCATCGATAAGCATCTTTTTTCCCATGATCTCTCAATGCACCGTCGCAGCGGCGACCGGGCGCGGCCGCTTTGGGCGGCCTCGCGATCGCACTGCAAGGGGTGTCCGGTTGTGGCGATGAGGGGCAGCGTGCAGCGCGGGGCCCGGCGGTGTTGCCGCCCTCGCCTCTGCCATGTCGCTGCCTGGTCCTTCATCGCGGTTCTTCTCCGGTGCCCGATGGGCACCCGTTCCATGCCGACTGGCGGTTCAGGCTCAGCGGCTGTTCTGCGGCCGGGCTGGCCGACGCACCTGTTCCGGATGACCGGGAAGCGCCCGGGACGTCTTCGAAACAGCGAATTCCGTGCGGGTCGCGCACCGGTTTCCGGCACGGGTTCCCGCAGAGCGAGAATAATGTGGAACGCCGCAGGAATACAATGGCGAAAATCGCGCCCGCTCGGCAGTCACGCGGGCATGTCGCAGAGCGCTCCGCCCCGCGCGGAGTTCTTGGAGCGCATTGCGGTCATCCGCATTCGTTCCTGTCGAGCGCGGCACACTTTGGAGCCGTCAAATGTAATCGGAACGCTGCAACCCGTACTTGGCCATCTTCTCGTTGAGCGTGCGCCGCGGCAGGCAGAGCTCCTCCATCACCGCCACGATGGAGCCCTTGTGCCGGCGCATGGTGTTGTCGATCAGCATCCGCTCGAAGGCCTCGACGTGATCCTTGAGCGGCTTGCCCTCTGTGGTGACCGCGGGGCCGGCGGCCTCGTTGTCGGCCATCAGCAGCGAGGCGATGGAGCCCGAACCGCGCCGGTTCTGCAGCACCGCACGCTCGGCGATGTTGATGAGCTGGCGCACATTGCCCGGCCAGGGCGCCTGAAGCAGCTGCGCGGCCTCCTGGGCGTTCACGCGCGGCGGCGCACAGCCGTATTCCTCGGCGAACTGTTCGCTGAAGGCGCCGAACAGCGCAAGAATGTCCTCATCGCGCGAGCGCAGCGGCGGCAGCGTGATCTTGAGCGCCGCGAGGCGGAAGTAGAGATCGGGGCGCAGCACATCCTCGAGCGTGCGCTCGGGCTCATGCAGGTTGCTCACGGCGATGATGCGGGTTTCGGCGGGGCTGCCCTGTTCGTTGATGAAGCTCAGCAGCCGCCCCTGCAGCGCCGGGGGGAGCGCCTCGATGTCCTCAAGGCACAGCGTGCCGCCGCGCGCCTCTTCCACCAGTGGCAGCCCGGCGCCCTCCCCGCCCGGCTCGAACAGCCGCGCGCCAAGCGTGGCCTCGTCATGCCCCGCGCAGGACACCACCACGAACCGGCGCCCGGCGCGCGGGCCTACGGCGTGGAGCGCCTGGGCGACCAGCGACTTGCCGGTGCCGGTTTCGCCGTCGATGAGCACATGCCCGTCGGCCTGGCCGAGATCGAGAATATCCTCGCGCAGGCGCTGCATGCTCTCCGATTCGCCGACC
>PWLT01000099.1 GCA_003558415.1 Hyphomicrobiales bacterium | reverse complement strand
GGATCAACCGATCGATGAACGCAGGCTGCAGGATGCCCCGGCTCTTGAACCGCAACAGCGCGTCACTGGCCATCTCCCGCAACGGCGCATGGTCCTGCATCCACACGCCGAACGGCAACCCGAAGCCGTGCTTCTTCTTCTCGATGATATCTTGCGGCAGGAAGTCGCGCGTGGCGTTCTTGAAGAAGTGCCGCAGTCGCCCCCGGCGCAGCTTCAGGGTGGATGGAACCCGGCACGACAATGCCACGAGGTCGTCGTCCAGCATCGGATAGACCACATCCACGCCCGCGAGCTGGCACATGCGGCTGACCTTGCGCAGGTCGTTGTCGGCCAGAGTCTGCTGCCAGTCGAGGTACATCATCCGGTTCAGCGTTGACGCAGGCTCGGGCCGCCGATAGATCTCCCGCATCCGTTCCCAGGGCGCCTCGGTGTCGATCTGTTCCAGGAAACCGGGCTCGAACATCTCCTGCAGCGACAGCCGGTGCAGGTGATTATAGGTCTGCAGTCGGTCCGGCAGTGGGATGCGCGCCTGCTCCACGTAGCTGCGCGCCTTGCCGACGATCGGGATGCCACGGGGCAGCCGGGTGAACAGCGGCTCGAGCAGCCCCCCGCGCAGCGGCGCCGGAATCCGGTTCCAGTGTTCGAACACGCTCTGTTTGGCGTACCGTTCGTTGCCGGCGAACAGCTCGTCGCCGCCGTCACCCGCCAGCAGGCGCGTGATGCCTGTCTCCGCGGCCATGCGCGCGCAGAAATATGCGGGCAGGGCGGAGGAATTGCCGAAGGGTTCGTCGTAGCTGGCCGCGATGAGCGGTACTGCTTCGACGACATCGGCGGGCGAAACGTAGTATTCGTGCGGGCGTGTGCCGAAATGCCGTGCGGCGAGGCGTGCGTAGGGCATCTCGTCGTAACCGTCTGCCGCAAAACCGATGCTGAAGGTGTCAGCCTCACCGGGGCGCTGTCGCGCCAGCATGCCGGTAACGGTCGAACTGTCGAGGCCCCCGCTCAGGAAGGCTCCGGGGCGCTCCGTGTCGGCGAATCGTTCGACCGCGGTACCGATCAGTCGCAGCATCTCCTCGCCCAGCCCCGCTGGGTCGGGGTTCCCGGTTTCCTCGAAATGCGGCACCCAGTACGGCGCGACGCTTAGGGCCTTCCCGTCGTGTCTCAGGCGCTGCGCGCCCTGGAGTTTCTGCAAACCCGGGAACAGGCTGACGGGTGCGGGTAGCATGTGAAAGAACAGGTACTGGAAGAGACCGTTGGCCGTCGGTGTCCGGTCCATGCCCGGGTGGGCCAGCACGCTGCAGGCCGAGGTGCCGAAAACAACGCCGCCGGGTGTGGGCGCGAAGTACAGCGGAAACTGCCCGATGCGGTCGATGCCCGCAAGCAGGCGGGATTCGACCGGGTCCAGGATGGCCAGGGCGAAATCGCCGGCGATCTGCCCGAAGAGCTCGTCGCCGAACCGCTGGTAGGCGTCGAGCAGGGCGTGGGCCGGGTCGCGGTTCCGGGACAGGGAATCGAGTTCGCCATCGCGCCAGCGGGGATGCCCCGCCAGCGCCGCGATTCGGCCTGCGTCGTCCCCCGCAATCCAGCCACCGCGCACCAGGCAGGCGCCCGTCCGGTTCGCGAGGCTGCGGGCAGGTGTGTCAGCCGCAGCGGGCACGGTGTCGGCGCGCGCATCGATGTCTCCGGATGGGCGTGTGCTGTCCTTCCTGAACCAGCCGCAGAGTCCTGCCATGAATCTGTCTGTCCCGAGGTTGCTGATATACTGCGCCCGCTCAACGGCCCTACTCAGGGATTCGCTGAATCCGCGCTGGGAGCCGCATCATAAAACATCCGTCCCTGAAGGTTCTGCCGCCGGGGGTCTTGGGGAAATCGCTTATGTCTAGTCTCGACCAAATCCGGAACATCCTGGACAGCACGCTGGGCCTGAACGGCCGAGCCCAGAAATTCGACCGCAGCACCGCGCTGCTCGGCAACATCCCCGAGTTCGACTCCATGGCTGTGGTCACGGTGATCACCACCATCGAAGAACAGTTCGGCATCATGGTCGACGATGACGAAGTCGACGCCGAGACCTTCGAGACGGTGGGCAGCCTGGTCGACTTCGTGGACCAAAAGCTTCTGTAAGGGATTGTTTTCACCACGAAGGACACGAAGGCACGAAGAAGCGCTTTTTTTGGGGTTTTTCCGGGGCAAGCCGCAACCGCGTAGCTGGATCATATGCTCGCGTCTGCCAAGGCGTTGTGCAATCCAAACAAAACTTCGTGCCTTCGTGTCCTTCGTGGTAATCAAAAGCCCTTCACCCCTGTGCTAGGATGTGTACATCTGAACACCCGTGAGCGAGTCGATGGCCGATTCCACCACCATGACGATCCGGCTGGATGAGGAGCTGAAGGCCCGCCTCGATCTCCTTGCGCGCACCATGCATCGTAGCAAGTCGTACCTTGCGGCCGAGGCGCTGCGCGATTACGTGGCGTTGAACGAGTGGCAACTGGGAGAGCTCGAGGTGGCCGTCAAGGAGGCGGACGACGGTGACTATGCCAGTGCCGATGACATCCGGGCCGTTCTGAGCAAATGGGGAATGAATGGAGATTAGGTGGCTACGGAGAGCCCTCATCGAAGCATAGTTCG
>PWLT01000404.1 GCA_003558415.1 Hyphomicrobiales bacterium | reverse complement strand
GCAATGGCGGCAATGGCGGCAATGGCGGCAACGGCGGCAACGGCGGCAATGGCGACAATGGCGACAATGGCGACAACGGCGACAATGGCCCCTTCCCGGGATGACCCCCGAGACTAACCCGTCTGGGGCCGGAGTTGGCAGTTGAGAATTGCGCGTTTGCGCAGAGGCGATCGTCCATTCCGGCGGTCTTTAATGCTGTCGACCATTGGCCGCGTCCGAACTGCACCCGCCCCCGACGCGTCGCGCCTTGGCAAACCCGCGATTGGTGGCGATGAGTTCGATGAACCGCTCGAGCATGGGAACGATCAGCCGGCCGGGCGGGATTGACGGCTGCCCGGCCTCGCGGCCGAGGATTTCACCATAGGCGACGAGGTCGCGGTGGAGGGCGGCGGGTAACTCAAGGGTCAGTTTCACTGCTTGTCGTCGGCGAGTGGACCGAGTTTCAGTTTGGTCAGCCGTGCTCCCTCGTCCGTGGTCAGACCAGCACGCTCACCGGTATCACGCGCCGCCTGCGGCCGCATCTGCATGCACCGAAAGAAGATAAATGTCTCGACCGTGCTCGCTGGCCAGAGGCTCGGAATCAAGGAGGTCGACGACGGCATTTGGCTCGTCAGCTTCATGCGCTACGATCTGGGATACATCGACTTGGAACAGAGGACCCTGCAACCCATCGACAACCCGTTCGGCACGAGGTTGTCACCCATGTCTTAGGTGCGAACCGTTACCCATGTCTCCGGGTCGGACAGGGGAACGGTGGTAGCGGAGGAGGGACTTGAACCCCCGACACGCGGATTATGATTCCGCTGCTCTAACCAACTGAGCTACTCCGCCCCGGGCCATCGCTAGGTAAGTTAGCGGGGTGCAGGCGTCAAGCGCAGTTCGCGTCGAACGCCAGTCAGCGAATCGGTCCTCGTCACTACGGATCACGGCCGCCACTTGGGGCGAAAACGGCGATCCGAACACGCACCGCCGCTCCAAAGCCGCGCCCGCACATTGACCGATACGCGTTTCCGTTGCATATGCCGCCTCATGACCGAGCTCTCCTATCCCACTCAAGATCTAGATTGAAAGATACTTCGGCCGACTGGCGTTCCGCATGGGCGGCATGACGAGGCGGGTGATGCGGGCACGAATTTCTTCTCGCCCGGCCCTGGCCTCGCCGGCGCGCCACCGGCATGAGCGGCGCATCTGATCGTTCTGGAAAGGATCCCGATGCCCTCTTCCGATCGCGGAAACGTTCTCGTCACGGGTGGTGCCGGCTATATCGGCAGCCATGCCTGCAAGGCGCTGGCCGCAGCTGGCTATACACCCGTCACCTATGACAATCTCTCCATCGGCAACCGCTGGGCGGTGCGCTGGGGGCCGCTGGAACGCGGCGACATCCTCGACGCGGCGCGGCTGCATGAGGTGATGCGCGCCTACCAGCCCGTGGGGGTTCTGCATTTCGCCGCGCTGGCGCTCGTCGGCGAGTCAATGGCGCAACCGGGGCTCTACTACCGCACCAATGTCACCGGGGCGATGACCCTGCTCGATGCCTGCCGCATCCACGACGTGGCGGCCTTCGTGTTCTCCTCGACCTGCGCCATCTACGGCACGCCTGAAACCATGCCCATCCGCGAGGATGTGCCCACGCGCCCGATCAATCCCTACGGCGCCTCCAAGCTCATGGTCGAGCGCGTCCTCGAGGATTACGACATGGCGCATGGGCTGCGCCATGTGGCGTTGCGTTACTTCAATGCCGCCGGCGCTGACCCCGACGGCGAGATCGGCGAGGCGCGTGATATCGAGACCCATCTCGTGCCGCTGGCGATGGAGGCGCTGATGGGCCGGGCGCCGCCGCTGACGGTACTGGGCAACGACTACCCGACACGCGACGGCACGCCGGTGCGCGACTACATCCATGTCGCCGACCTGGCTGTGGCGCATGTGCGCGCGCTCGGTCTGCTGCTGGACGGGGCGCCCTCGCGCAAGCTCAACCTCGGGACCGGGCGCGGTCATTCGGTGCGCGAGGTGCTCGACGCCTGCGCCCGCGTCGCCGGGCGGGAGGTTCCGCATGCGATTGGGCCGCGCCGGCCGGGCGATCCGCCCGAGCTTGTCGCCGATCCGGCCGCATCGCTGGAGATACTGGGCGCCGACCTGCTCGCCCATTCGCGGCTCGACACCATCATCGACACTGCCTGGGCCTGGCACCGCGCCGCACATCGCCGCGCCGCCGCCGCGCGTGAATAAGGCAATGCTTATACGACCCGACGAATACTGATCCGCCGCGACAGGGCGGTCCAAATCTCATGTCAGCGCATGACGGGGTTTCGACGCCAGCGGGGGCGTGGCTGTCACAGCAGTTCGGGGTGGCGGGGCCAGTTCACAGGATCATTGAACGCCAATACATTCTAAGGTTGTATGTGTTGTTGCGAAGCTTATTATCACACAGGGTGGTTTGACGAATCACGGGATGTGGCTCGAACTCGCAATCGCAACATCGTCCATCTGAAACAACAGGGCAGACGATTGGATGCTGGCATCGGAACAACTGGGAAAAGACAGGCCAGGCCTATCGAGCAAACTAGGACAGCTGTTTCGAACCAGAACACTTCTGATGGTAGAAGTGCCGCCAGTATTTCGGGCGGTC
>PWLT01000088.1 GCA_003558415.1 Hyphomicrobiales bacterium | reverse complement strand
TCCATCTCCTCCGAGCGCCGGGTATGCGTGGGCAAGAGGCCCGCCACCTTGGCGAGGATCGGAAGCAGCGCCGAAGGCGATCCGGCACGGGCGAACAGCGCGCGACCGAATTTGCGCAGGAAGAGGACGAGCGCCACCTCGCCCGCCTCATAGGCGAGCTTCCAGTCCCAGGCGCCATCGGCATCGGAACCGTCAAAGGCGCGCTCCATTTCGAGCCGCAGACGCAGCGCGTCGATCTGGAACCCCTGTGCCAGATCGGGCTGCAACGCTTCGGCGACGGCGATGATCGCGGCCGCGGGTGCAGCAGACAGAACAGGAACGGGAGGCGCAACGGGCGCGAGATAGGTCATCGGAAAACTCCGGAATGAGGGACAGGGACAGGCCCGGAAGCCCTCTCTCGGGCACCCTCAGGCCTGGTCTTTCCCCGCCCCCTCTTCCTCTCAATCCGACGCACCCCGGACGCTTGGCTTGATGGTGTTCCCCTTATGTTCTATATTAAGGGTCAAGCCAGACAGGGAGTTTCCCGATGGACAGCACCACGCACGCCCTGCCCGCAACACCCAAGCAGATCGCCTATGCGCGGTCTCTCGCCCTGCGCAACCAGACCCTCCTGCCGTGGGAGGTGCAGCAGGATCGCCGGTCCCTGAGTGCCTGGATCGAGGCACAGGCCCGGCTGAAACCAGTATCCGACATGGACCGGCTGCCCACGTCCAAGCAGGTGGCCTTCGCAGAGAAACTCGCCCGGATCAAACGGCGCGCCGTCCCGGATGAGTGCTTCCGCGACAAGGGGCTGATGTCGAAGTGGATCGACGGGAACAAGTAGCCTCCGCCTCCCTTCTCGCGCCAAGGACTGTTGCCCGCATGGGGGGAGGCTGCATAGGTAGGTTCCAGTCCGCAGGACCAAGGCCTGGTCCCGGCGGCACGCCGGGAGGTGCACCGCAGCGACCTTCGGCAACCACCGCAAGTCGCAGCCGTCTCTCAACCCCGCGTCTTCAGATCTCCCGCCACTTGAGGCTAATCCCTCAGGTCTTTGGAAATCTTGATATTGGAGCGTCCATAACACTGAAACATTACTTCCCTCGAAGAAATCTATGGTGGTCTCTTTGAAAATCTGTCACTTTAGGTATCATGGACGCCGCAAGGTCACAGAATCTGAAGAAACTGCTCGATGCCGTGCCCGCCGGGTATCTGGTCGATGCCGCGTGGCTCGTCTCCCAAGGCATCGCCTATGAGAGCTTCCGTGACTATGTGAAGCGCGGCTGGCTGGACCGCATCACCCGAGGCGTATTCCGCCGCCCACTCCACAGCACCGCAGCCACGCCGACTTCGAACAGCATCGACTGGAAGACCTGCATCCTTTCCACGCAGCATATCATGGGTCACGACCTGCATGTGGGCGGCACCACGGCGCTCGACGAACAGGGACATGCCCATTATTTGCGCCTCGGCGAAAGCGCTCCAGTCTGGATCTATGGGGACAGTATCCCGAACTGGCTGGCGAAACTGCCGATGGATGCCCAAATCAGAACCCGCCCCCGATCCTTGTTCGCTGAACCGAAACTGGGCTTGATCGAGGGCAAAACAACCGGCCAGCCCTGGGACTGGGGTCTGACGATGTCGACGCCGGAGCGCGCGATTCTGGAGGCCATGGACGAGTTGCCCGACCATGAGAGTTTCCACACGCTCGACATGGTTTTCGAGAGCCTGACAACCCTGCGCCCGAAACTGATTGCCGACCTCCTGCAGGCGTGCCGCAAGATCAAGGTCAAGCGCTTGTTCTTCGTCTTTGCTGACCGCCACGACCATCCTTGGCGCAAACGGATCGATCCGCAGGCATTTGATCTCGGCAGCGGCGACCGAGCCTTGGTCCGAGGTGGCAAGATCCACCCGCGCTATCGGATCATAGTGCCGGAAGATTTCGTGAAACCGGAGGCCGGCAGTGGCGCTTGAGACCTATGAAGCCCAAGTTGCGCTCCTCGTGCGCGACCTTCCCCATGTCGCAGGTGAAAACGTCTTCGCGCTCAAAGGTGGGACGGACATCAACCTCTTCTACCGGGACCTGCCGCGGTCGTCGGTCGATCTTGACGGCAATTTCGGTTTGGCCGATCAGCCTATCCCAATGATCGAGTAGTGCGGCGTACCGTCCCAAACAAGATCCCAAGATGCGCCCGGCCGGACGTTCTGGATGGCGTGCGGCTCGAAGCAGACCAGACAATTCCCGCCCGGCGCAGGAGCCCGGACTGAGGGGTAAATCAGACCCCTCGATCCGGCTCGGCGCAGATGCTGGGCGAGGCTTTGTCCTTCGGGATATCCGACCGCCGGATCCGGATGCAGCGCCGGATGACCCGGCTCGTCGGTCATGTCGTCGAACACGCCGATAAAGTCGGCCAGCAATTCCACATACCGGGCGCTGTCATGGAAAATGCCGGTAAAGCCGAGTTCGCGTGTGCGGTGCCAGGCCACTTCGCTGACGGAAACCATCACATCCCATGCGCAGTACCAAGCACCCCGTTCCTCGGTGTTGAAACGGTTTCCGCCGGCGCGGGTGTAGGTGAAGGCGGCGTTGACATGACTGTCGCCATAGATGCGCAGATCACGGCTGCGGCGCTGCCAGGCGAGCTCGCGCGGGTCAAGATGCGGGTTGCGGCCACGTTCCGCCAGAAGACGACCGCTGGTCATTCCCTCGATCTCTGCCAGGATCGCCATCTCGTCATCGGTATCGACGAGACCGCGCAGCGAGGGCGGCTTGTGGTAGGTAGCGGGCAGGAGACGGACAAGACCGCGATCGGAAACCTCGGTCTGCTTCATGCCCCACCACGCAACGCGTCAAGATAGGTCCGCACCGCGAGGATCTGCGGCAAACCCCCGTCGATGGCGGTGTCGACTGGACGGCTGCCCCCAAACAGCGGACCGGTGTTCGGTCGGGTGAACCAGCTTCGCGCGAGCGGCTCGGAGAAATAGAGCTCGAGCGACTTGTAAATGCCGATCACTGCACTCAGCCGCAGCAGTTGGTCCTTGGTCAGTTCCCCCGCAAAACCCGGCTTCTTGGCGCGCTTCCATGTGCTCTCTGACATGTCGGCAAGGGCAGCCGCTTCCTTGAGGCTGAGACCCCAGGCATCGGCCACGCGGGCATAGGCCTTCAGCGCGACGGCGTTGATCTGTGCGGGTTCCCGGATTTTCTCTGCTACGTACATGGCGTCCTCCATTGGTCTCAATGTAGGTCATATGGTCCTTTTGTAAAGACCATATGAGCCTAACGTCTCTTTCCGCTCACCCGAAGCGACGCCCTCCTTCCGTGAACGTGTACTCGTTGACGATGATCCCCTCCTCGATGGCCTCGTCCGAGGTGAGATGCTCGTATTCAGCCTCAAGCTGGCGATAGAGCCAGCGGGTGAGATCACGCAGCGCTTGGGTCACGGTCTCCTCGGCGTCGTCGGTGGCCGGCTGCCAAGTCGGGCTATCGCGTGTGACCTCCATCGACATGGTGTATTCGTGGTAGTACCGCCCCCGGTGGCTGACCCCGGCGGCCAGTCGATAGAAATTCCGCCGCTGGACGGCCTGCAGGCGGTCGGCGATGCCGTGCAGCGTCGCGTCCGTCGGGGCGTATTCCCGGATGCGCGCCGCTGCGCCCTTGGCGTGGGACCAGTAACCCTCGAAGCAGGCCCCGTCGCCCTGACTCCAGAAGCCGGAAAACCAGATGCAGGGCTTGGCCCGCGTCCCGCCACCCATCAGGCGGACGGGCGTGGTCTTCAGCCGGATACCGAGGATTTCGCAGACCTGCTCGAAATCTTCATAGACCGCGTCCCACCAGTCGTGGGGGCCGAGATCGCGATACCAGATGCGCGCCTTTTCCTTGGCCGCATCCGAGAGTTCGGGGAACTGGTAGACGGTGGTGCAGATCACCTCAGGCATCGGCGTCCTCCCCGTTGATCGTAGCGGCCAGCCATTCTTGCGTGCTGGTCCAGCCGATGGATTTGCGCGCGCCGAGATCGATGACATGCGCCCCACCGCCGAAGGCGTCGAGGCGCGGACGGGAACAGGTCAAGGCGTACTGGAACCCCCAGAGACCGGAGAGGTCGAGGTCTTCGGCAAGGCGCAGCACGAAGCGGATGACGGCCTCGACATCGCCGTGCTCGTCGTCATGGATCCAGACGGTGCTGCCGTCGGGCGCATCCTGGCGCACGAGTGTGAAGCCCGCGACTTCCGGGTCGTCGGCATCCTGATCCGCGGCGCGGAGTTGCTGGAACAGCGCGAGCGCCCGGGCAGCCTTGTCAGGGGTGCCGACGTCGAGCAGGCACGAGAAATGGGTGAAGTAATCCGCCATGAGGACCTCCTGAATGGGGAAGACCCGGCCGAGAGGCCGGGCGCTGGATTGGGATGAAGGGGTGGTTGGGGGCGATCAGCCGGCCGGTTTGTCGCCCGCCGCCTGTCGCGCGGCATGCGCGCAGAGCATCTGCCGGTAGAAGCGCTTGCGCGCCGTCCGGAAGCCGCGAACGGCGCGCGTGTCGGGATGCAGGGCCCGTACTGCCGCGCGCAGAACGGCAAAGGGCGAAGCTGTCGCTGGCAGGCCGAGGCGCTGATAGGCTGGATCGGTCATCTCAGATGACCTCGACGACGGGCGAGGCGAAATGCGGATCAACCAGCGCTTCGATACGCGCGGCCCGGCCCATCCAAGGCTCGGGCGGGATGGCCTTCACCCAATCAGCGAAGCTTGGGATGAAGCCGAGGTCTTCCTTCACATGTTGTTCGCCGACCCAGCGGGTCGGGATGATGCGCCCGGTTGAGAGCGTGAGGGCCGGACCGAGAATCGTCTCGGCCATGAAGATGCCCTCGGCATGGTGGCGCAAGGCCCGGTGACGAAAGTCGGCCGTGATCTCCTTGCTCTGGTCGAACCAGGCATGGACCGCAATGAAGTCGTCGACCGTGCCGCCCCATTTCCTCACCGAGGAGAGGGCGTGGTGATAGGGATGTGCCATCGCCGCCCCGCTCAGAAATCGTGGGTGAAGAGTTCAGACGAGGTGAAGCGCTCGTTGAACTCGAGGTGGATGCAACGGGCGGAAGCGTCGAAGCAGAACTCGCCATAAGCGCCGTCGTTGTTTTCCCAACCGCCATGGGTGTCGGAGAGGAAGTCGTAGGCGAGCTGCTCGACGACATCCTCCAGCGACAGCCGGCGCATCTCGACCTCGGGGTCGTCCCAGGTGAGCGCCGCGTAATCGATCTCGGTCGAGGGGAACTCGACGGCGGTCTCGCCGGACCACGCGCCGATGCTTTCGATCTGGCCGCTGTCACTGGCACCGTCGAAGGTCACGGTGACATGGGTGATGCCGGCGGCCATGAGGCCATCGAAGAAGCGGTCCTTGTTGCCGGGGCGCAGCTCTTCGATACGGGCCGCGCGCTCTGCATGCGCGGCGAAAATCTGCGCCATGTCGACGGTCAAGGGCGCCATCGGGGGCGCGAGGGTCGGTTCAGTCAGATTCATCGGGTGTCTCCGGTAGAGGGAAGGAATCGGAGCCGTGCCGGGCGATCTCTCTCCCCCGGACAAACTCCAAATCCCCCATTCCCGTCTCTGCCTCTTAGGCCTCACGCGGCGACCTGCAGCGCCCGGGCGGCGAAGGCGCGCCAGAGCGGATCGACCAGACGCGCATCCAGAAGATCGGCGCGGCGGCGCAGCCGAACCGCCAGATCGGCCTCGCCCCAGGCGGATGCGCGGCCCGCCTGCGCACGCAGCTGGCTCGCCTCGGTCACCACGCCCCGCGCCTCGGCCGCGCTCGTCACCGGGTGACACCAGGCGACGGCACCGTCGCTGGCAGACCCGGCCAGCACAAGGCGCTCGTCGCGGTCGAGGATCGCCAGAAGCTGGGGCGCGGTATCCGGAGCGATCCCCTCGGCATGGTCGATCGCGCCCTGCATGGCCTCGGCCAGCGTCGCGAAGCGCGCGAGGACCAGCGGAGCGGCACGGCCCGACATCAGATCGGCCGGTGCGCGGCGCGATAGGGTCAGGGCAAAGGGGTGATTGGGATCGGTGTCGAAAGACGGAAAACCCGGCGGGAGGCCACGCAAGCCGGTGGTCGGGTGGATGGGCAGGGACAAGTCGAGCATGGGCGGAAACCTCCGACGGCGCGGGAAGCCTCTCTCCCCGCCTCAACCGTCAAAGACAAAACCGCCGCACTCTTCCTCGAAGGTGCGGCGGTGATGGGTCCGATAGTCCCTTAGAGCTTACCCAGAGCCCGCAGGCTCAGCTCCGTCCCGGCGCCGACGATGATATGGTCGTGCAGCGTCAGGCCGAGATACTTGCAACCTTTCTGGATCTCCTTGGTCATGCTGAGATCGGCGTCCGACGGCGTCGGATCGCCCGATGGGTGGTTATGGATCAGGATCAGGGCGCTGGCGTTCAGTATCAGCGCCCGCTTGATCACCTCGCGCGGATAGACCGGCACGTGATCGACCGTGCCAGTCGAGAGTAGCTCATCGGCGATGATGCGGTTCTTGCGGTCAAGATAGAGGACGTGGAAGCGCTCGGTCGGTCCGCGGACGGTCAGCGCGCAATAGTCCATCAGCGCCTGCCAGCTGCCGATGACCGGGTTCTGGCTAAGGTAGCGGCCGAGGATGTCACGGGCTTCGAGGATGACGGTTTCTTCTTGGGGAGTCATGGAGGTCTCGTTGAAATGCACGCACCGAGGCCCCCTGCCCTCTCGGGGCGGGGTCAGTGGCGTGTTTCTGGTAAGGAGGAAACGCGACCGCCGCGCATGCAGGCGGTCGCGTTATCGGGGCAAGTGTCAGCCGACGCGGTCAAGGAGCTTCTTGGCGCGGCCTTCCATGTCGAGGCGGGCATCCTGCTGGGTCTTGTCGCGCGCAAGCCGCGTAATGCCCTGCACGAAATCGAAGATGCTCTCGGGCGGGCGGCCCTCTTCCATCAGCACCTTTTCGATGATCTTGCCGGACTCGGCCTTCGAGAAGCCGCGCTTCCTCAGGAAGTCATCCCGATCCTCGTCCGTCCGCGCCACGATCTGCTGCCGCGCCGCCTTGATGCCGTTCACAAATCCCTGCGGAGAAGAGTTGGCAAAGCGCGTCAGCGCCGGAGCGGCCTCATGGGCAAAACGCGAGGCGGCGTATTTCGAATGCCGGATCTTGATCTCATGAAAATCCTCGACACCCCAGAGGTTGCGGTTCTGGCACACAGCCCGCAGGTAGAAGCTTGCCATGCCGAGGGTCTTTGCCCCGACCTCGGAGTTCCAGCAATAGAAGCCCCGGAAGTAGAGATCGGGGGAGCCGTCGGGCAGCCTGCCCGCTTCGATCGGGTTGCGGTCATCGACGAGGAACAGGAAGACGTCGCGGTCCGAAGCATAGAGCGTGGTCGTGTCCCGGCTGATCTCGACATCAGGGTTGTAGAACCCGGTCGACCAGTCGAGCACCCCCGGCACCTTCCAGCGCGTATCTCCGGTGCCATTGCCCGCGATGCGCTGCACGGCCTCAACCAGCTCGAAATCGTGGATGCGGCCATAGTCGGGACCGGTGACCGCGCGCAGTTCGGTGCGACCGTCTTCCGTCTCGAAAGTCTTCACCTGCTGGGCGCGGTGGTTGGTCAGACCGTATTGCAGGTTGATCCCCGCCAGCGGCGCGGGCAGCTGGCGCAGGTAGGACGCTGGTGCACCGACGATGCTGGTAAGTTGGCCAAAGGCCCAATGCGTGGGCGCCACCGGTTCCTGCGCCTTCGGCAGAACTAGGTGCAGCCGCTCGGCGCTGTCACGGGTAGCCTCGACCTGGATGTCGGCAGTCTGCACGACCCGGCTGCGGCTGCGCTCGGACCGGCCCTTCACATTGGCCCAGAGATCGTCGAGCGACAGATACCGCTCGTCATCGGGCCGATTGAACCATTCGGACGACACCCGCCCGTTCCGCTCACCCCGGCTCACATCTACCTTCCAGCCACCCGCCTGCGCCGGTGCGACCGGGTCCATAACTTCCACAACAGCCATCGGTATTCCTCCGTGACAGGCGCCGAGAGCCACTCTCCCAACCTTCAACCTATCACGAAAACAACCAGCCGTTCTCTGACTCTCTCAAAGCCTTGGCATGTTTGGCAGCAATGCAGGACCTAGCTGCCGTTCGATACATCCTCGCAAAATCCGTTCGTGGTTGCAGTATCAGCGACGTGCGGGGCAGGTCAATCGACGCGCGGCTCCGGTGCGTGGCGTTGGGCGGGGCCTCCTGCAGGGTCTTCGCGATCACCTTCAGCCGTACCTCCCTGGGCAGCGGCGGCCCCGCGAGGGCCGCATCTTGTCGCGCTTGGGGCCCGGAACACCCTCATCGAGATACCGCTCCTGCCAGCGCCAGACCGTCGGCTTCGACACGCCCGTCCGCCGCATGATCTCGGCGGTGCCCTGACCATCCGCGGTCGCCAGCACGAAGCATGCCCGCGATGCGAGCTTGCTCGGCGCGTTGCGGTGGGCGATCAGGGCTTGCAACTCGGAACGTTCGGCGGGGCCAAGGTAAAGACAGATGTCAGAGCGTCTCATCCGCCGACCATGCCAAAACCGAATGTGATTGGGAATCTTGCGTCAAGCGCCGAACACTAGCATCGGTGCTGACGCCAAAATCTGTCCCATCGCAAAGCCCAACCTCCTTCAACCATTGCGCAGTTGATGTCGCCATGAATAGGCGACACGCACCAGGCAGCTGTTCGGTTTCCGCCAGCCGAACCATCTGATCGACACCGCAGAGGTGGACCATCGACGAGAATATGCCCATGGCGGCCTACCCCTGTCCGACTGCCCAAGAGATCGACCAGAGCATCGCGCGCCGCTATCCCGCTTGCGGCGGGGCAAGGATGTCCAGGGGAGCAGCTGCCATCCAGTTCACGCGCTGCAATCCCTGCAAGTCGCAGCCGTGGCCCTTCACGGCACCAGACGGGGCCATCACCATCCCACACATGCGTCGGCGTGCAAGTGAAGTTCTGGCCACGTGGGATGACAGGCACGTCAGCGTAGGCCGTCGATGCCAAGAATACCGCAATCAGCAAGCCGAGAAGGGGTCGGTTGACAGTGAAGGGCACCGTGATCTCACCTTTTCCTAGAAGTACATTGGCTGCCTGATTCAAAGCTCGCCAAAAGTAAATAACCTCGAGTTTACCTGAATTTGGCCATCTATCAGCAGAATAGGCCAACCCGACAACCGCCGCAACGCACTCGTTCGTTGCCCTGTTGTGTGCTCTCGGACAACTGTCCGCACGAATGTCCGCTCAGGGCTCGAAGCTGCCTTGCGGCGGCACCCCGAACCCGGCGGGTTGCCCCGCCGGCCCCGAGGGGGAGGCCCCGTTCTTAGAACGGGATCTCGTCGTCGCGTTCGACCAGCTCGGGGTTTTCGGTCTCGGCCCACTTCGGGCGGCTCAGGAAGTCGACCTTCTCGGCGATGATCTCGCAGCCGTAGCGGTCGTTCCCCATGCTGTCGATCCACTTGGTGTAGTGGATGCGACCGTGGACGAGGACCTTCATGCCCTTTTCGCAATGCTCCGCGACCGTCTTGCCGAGACCGTTGAAGCAGGTGATGCGGTGCCATTCGGTGTCCATGACCCGGTAGCCGTTCTCGTCGCGCAGGACGCGACCTTCCGAGAGGCGGGGGCGGGAGGTGGCGAGGCTGAAGTTGGTGATGTTGGTGCCGCTCTGGGTGGTGCGCACTTCGGGGGTCTGACCGATGTTGCCGGCGAGGATGACGATGTTCTGCATGGTTAGCTTCCTTCTGTGTCCTGTCTTCGGGACCGTCCCTTCGACAAGACCCGGAAGAAGCCCGTCGGGTGACGCGTGCACGGTGGACGGAACGGACGCCGGAAACCCCCAGAGGACCGGGGTGGAGCGGGCAGCCCCAAAGGGGCAACACGGCCCGGACTGCCGCGGGGTTGCGCGCGAGAGCCCGAACGGGATTAGGGGATTGTCAGTCGAAGGGATGGCCCAGGAGACAGAGATGCGCGGGGAGCCCGTGCCAGAACCCGTCAACGGGCCAATCGGGACTGCCTGTACCCCAGTTCAGCACCACATTGGCGGTGAAAACGGTGATCACCTGCCTTTGCCACCCCTGCCCTTGCCGTCCGGGAGTTGCGGCTCCCTGCATCGACAGGCTATCGATACCGGAACATTCAGGACACGGACCGCATCAATGGCTGTTTTCGATCTCGAGGCACTGTCGCTCAGCGAGCTGAAGAAAATGCAGAAGGACGTCACCAAGGCGATTTCCACATTCGAGGATCGGCAGAAGGCGGGGGACCCTTCGAGGGATCGCACAGCCAGAGAAGACCGGTCGGTGGCCTCGGGGTCGGCGTCGGCATCGAGCACGCCTTCCCGTTTCGTCTTCACCCTACCCAATAACGGGGTAATCGGATCGTAACGCTTGATGGGCGATCCTCTCCCCGTCCGAATTGTGGTGTGGGTGTTGCCGGTCTGTTGATTGTCACTGAGAACTGACCCGGCATTGTCATCGAGATCTGACCCACCCAGTTGTTATGTTCGGCGCGTCATGTTGGCGTCAATGCTGCTGTCTCCTTCCGTTTCTTCTTCGCGG
>PWLT01000075.1 GCA_003558415.1 Hyphomicrobiales bacterium | reverse complement strand
GCAGGAGCAGAGCGAAGCCGAGGAGGGGCGTGCGCAGGAGCGCGCGCCCGCCCCCTCGCTGGGCGACACGCTCGATCTCGACGACATTCACGTGCAGTTCGCCTCCGATCTCGTGGCCATGGTGCTCGACCCGGCGACCGGGCTGGATGCGCGCATCGCCAATCTGCGCAATCACGTCGCCGAGCAATACGGGCTCGTCCTCCCCGAGATCCGGCTGACCGACGACTCGACCCTCGCGCCGGGAAGCTACGTGATCCGCATTCAGGGGGTGCTCCAGGCCAGCGACACGCTCCAGCCAGGCCGGGTGCTGGCCCTGCTGCCCGAGGCCGGTGCCGACCCGCCCGAGGGCGAGGATGTGCGCGAGCCCGTATATGGCGCCCCCGCGCGATGGGTGGCGAGCGAGGATCACGAGGCCGCGGTGCTCTCCGGCGCGACGGTGGTGAACCCCACGGAGGTGCTGGCAACGCATCTGCTCGAGGTGATCCGCGGCAACCTTGCCCGGCTGCTCACGCTGAAGGGTCTGCGGCGGCTGCTCGACGAGCTGGGCAACCTCTCCGATTCGGCGCGGGCCGAGGCCAATCGTAGGATGCTCGACGAGCTGATCCCCGAGAAGGTGCCGCCCGATCTGCTGCTCTCGGTCCTGCGGCTGCTGCTGGAGGAGCGTGTCTCGGTGCGCAATCTCCCCCTGATCCTCGAGTCAATCGCCGAGGCGCGTGTGCCGGGCGCGACGCCCGAGGCGATCTGCGAGCATGTCCGGCGCAACCTGGGCTTCCAGCTCGTGGGCGAGCTCCGGCGCCCGGATGGCAGCATCGCGCTGGTGCAGATCGCACCGGAATGGGAGGAGATCTTCGCCGCCCATGAGATCGACTCCGAGCGCGGACAGGGTGAGGTGGCGCTGCCGCCCGAGGAGTTCAACCGCCTCGCCGCCGCGGTGGCCGAGAAGCTCGGGCGGGCGGGAGAGACCGGTGTGCAGCCGGCAATCGTCACCTCCGCCCGCCGCCGGCGCTTCCTGCGGCTCGTACTGGCGGCAAAGGGGCTCGCGGCACCGGTGCTGTCTTATGAGGAGATCGGCATGGAGGCCCGCCCTGCGATGGTCGGGCTCGTTGCGGCGTGAGCCCCGAGGGGTTTGGAGCCCTGCTCGAGCTGGTCGGCATGGGCCGCGAGGCGGCATTGATCGGCTTTGTCGTCCTGCTGCGGGTTGGCGCCGCGATGGCCCTGGTGCCGGCCTTCGGGGAACAGGTGGTTCCCGTGAGGGTCAAGCTGGCCGCCGCGCTGGCCTTCACGGCGATCGTGGCGCCCGCGGTCGCGCACCGGCTCGATGCGCTCACCGAGGGGCCCGCGGGCATCGCGCTGGCGCTGGCAAGCGAGACATTGGCGGGCCTGATCCTGGGGATCGGACTGCGCGTTCTGGTCATGGTGCTCCAGATGGCGGGGACGATGGCGGCGCAATCGACATCTCTGGCACAGTTCTTCGGCGGCGCGGGAGTGGACCCGCAACCGGCGATCGCACAGATCCTGGTGATGGGCGGCCTCGCGCTGGCGGTGACCTCGGGGCTGCATGTGCGCCTGGCGGAACTTTTCGTGCTCTCCTACGACCTGTTGCCGCCCGGGCGCTTTCCCGGCCCCGGGGCGCTCGCCGAATCGGGCACCGCCCGAATCGCACGCGCCTTCGCGCTCGCCTTCTCGCTCGCGGCCCCCTTCGTCATCGGCGCGCTGATCTACAACATGGCGCTGGGCGCGATCAATCGCGCGATGCCGCAGCTCATGGTGGCTTTCGTCGGCGCACCGGCGCTCACGGCGGGCGGGCTGATCATGCTGCTCATCGTGGCGCCGCTTGCGATCCCGCTGTGGTTCGCAGCACTCGAGGGATATCTTGCCGCTCCCTTCGCAGGTGAGCCATGAGCGAGGATCAGGATAGCGGCGAGAAGGAGCACGAGCCGACCCAGAAGAAGCTCGATGACGCGCGGCGCAAGGGCGAGGTTCCCCGCTCCACCGACCTGACCACCGCGGCAAGCTATGCCGGGCTGGTCCTGTTCGGGTTGTCACTGGGCGCGGCCAGCCTGCGCGGTCTCGGCGAGGCGGGCATGGTCCTTTTCGACCAGGCCGAGCGGCTGGCGCCCTTGCTCGCCTCGGGCGCAACGACACCGGTGGGCGGGCTGATGCAGCAGATCGGTGCGGCGCTGGCGCCGCTGTTTCTGACCCCGATGCTCGCGGTGATCGCGATGGTCGTGACCCTGCGCGCGCTGGTCTTTGCACCACAGAAGCTCAAGCCGAAGGCCTCGCGCATATCGCCGCTGGCCAATGCCAAGAACAAGTTCGGCCGCTCGGGGCTGTTCGAATTCGCCAAGAGCTTCGCCAAGCTGATGGTGATCTCGGCGCTGCTGTGGGTCTTCCTTCTCCAGCGCCTGCCGCGGATTGTGGGCACCATTCACCTGAGCCCCGCGATGATCGCGGTCGAGCTCATGTGGCTGGTGGTGGAGTTTCTTGCCCTCGTGGTGGTCATCATGTTCCTGATCGGAGCCGTGGATTTTCTTTGGCAACGCAAGGAGCATTTCCGCAAGCAGCGCATGTCGCACAAGGAGCTGCGCGAAGAGGTCAAGCGTTCCGAAGGCGACCCCCAGCACAAGCAGCAGCGCCGCCAGCGCGGGCGCG
>PWLT01000425.1 GCA_003558415.1 Hyphomicrobiales bacterium | reverse complement strand
CCATGTGCGCACCGGGCGGGCGAAGATCTTCTCGCGCGGGGCGGTGACGGCGGATGCGGTCATGGCCTCGGCCTGCCTGCCGCAGACTGCCCAGGCAGTGGAAATCGACGGTGAGGATTACTGGGATGGCGGCTACAGCGGCAATCCGGCGCTGATGCCGCTGGTCACAAGCGAGGCCAGCCCCGACATCGTGATCGTCCAGATCAATCCGGTCGTGCGCCACACAACCCCGCGCAGCGCACGCGAGATCATCAACCGGGTCAACGAGATCAGCTTCAACACCTCGCTGGTCAAGGAGCTGCGCGCGATCCACCTGATGCAGCAGATGATCGACGGAAAGGACCTGGACCTGGGTCCGGCCGGTCGGACCTATCTGCACCTGATCCATGCCGATGCCGAGGTTCAGGATCTTTCCGCCTCCAGCAAGTCGAATGCGGAATGGAGCTATCTGAGCCAGCTGTTCGAGCGGGGGCGTGGCTGGGCCGATGCCTGGCTGGACAAGAATTTCGCGGCAATCGGCAACCGCTCGACACTGGATCTGGATGCGTGGTTCGTCGATCCGGGCATCACCCCCCAGCCGCAGGCGTGAAGTCATGATCGGCATTGCGGTTATTGTCGTTGCGCTTGGCGCCCTGATGTATCTGGCCTATCGCGGGGTGAGCCTGCTGTTGCTCGCCCCCGCCCTGGCGATCTTCGCCGTCACCGCCTCCGAGGGCGGACCGGTGCTGGCCAGTTACACCCAGGTGTTCATGGCCGCGACGGGCGGATTCATCATCCAGTATTTCCCGCTGTTCCTTCTGGGTGCGGTGTTCGGCAAGCTGATGGAGGCCTCGGGCAGCGCGCAGGTTCTGGCCGACGGGATCATCCGCAGGCTCGGGCCCGCACGGGCGATTCTGGCGGTGATCCTGTGTTGCGCGGTGATGACATATGGGGGTGTGTCGCTGTTTGTGGTGGCGTTTGCGGTCTATCCCATCGCGGCGGCGCTGTTTCGGCAGGCGGATCTGCCCAAGGTGCTGATCCCGGCGGCAATCGCGCTTGGGGCGTTCACCTTCACCATGACCGCGCTGCCGGGCACGCCGGCCATTCAGAATGCGATCCCCATGCCCTATTTCGGCACCACGCCCTATGCCGCACCCGGGCTCGGCATCCTGACGGGTGCTGCGATGCTGCTGCTCGGCTGGCAATGGCTCGAGCGGCGCGCACGAACCCTCGGCCCCGGATACGGCGTGTATGACGATGTCATGCCGGAAGCCGAAAAGATGAGCAATCCGCCATCGCTGACCATCGCGGCGCTGCCGCTGGTGCTGGTGATCGTGCTGAACCTCTCCTTCACCTTCTTCATCATCCCGGCGCTGGACACGGCCTATCTGGCGCAGCCCGAATACGGCGCGACCGATGTGGACACATTGCGCGGGGTCTGGTCGATCATCGCGGCGCTGACGCTCTCCTCGGTCGCGCTGGTCATGCTCAACATCGGCCGGCTGCGCACGATACTGGGCGACACGCTGGATCGCGGCGCTGCGGATTCGCTCAAGCCGATCTTCAACACCGCCAGCCTCGTGGGCTTCGGCGCGGTGATCGCCTCGCTCTCCGCCTTCGCGTTGATCCGCGACTGGGTCGTGACGGTGGGCGGCGACAATCCGTTGATCTCGCTTGCTGTGGGCACAAGCCTTCTGGCCGGGATGACCGGCTCGGCCTCGGGCGGGATGAGCATTGCGCTCGCCACACTGGGCGACACCTATCTTCAGATGGGCGAGGAGGCGGGCATCGCGCCCGCACTCCTGCACAGGGTGACGGCGGTGGCGACGGGGGGCCTGGACGCGTTGCCGCATAACGGCGCGGTGATCACGCTTCTGACGATCTGCGGTCTGACGCACCGCGAGGCCTATCGCGACATCGCGGTGGTGGCCGTGGTGATCCCGATCCTCGCGCTGATCCTGCTGATCGTCCTGGGCACGCTTTTCGGCAGCTTCTGATCGCGTGTCGCGCGGATGCGCTCTCGACCGGCCGCTGCGGGTCCAGCAGGCCCGTCCCACGTCGTCGAAGCAGCCCGGCCAGATATGCTGCGGCAAGCACCAACGACCGGTTCGGGGGGGCGCCCGAACGTGTCCATGAGGAAGCCGCGCGCCGATCGAGGTCCACGCGTCGTGAGCTTGGGCGGTTCATTCAGCGGCTCGCTCTCGGCGATCTGAGCTACAGGCATCATCGAGGGCGTCGGCGCAGACGCCCTTGCGGGCCTTGTCGAACAGGCGCGTCGCTCGGGAACTCATGGGCAGTCTGGAGATCGATATTCTGGCCGTGCCGCAGCGGGCCTGAGGCATATTGTCCCTCGGGCGTCGTGGCCGCCGCATCCTGGTCTCAAAGCAATTCCATGTGTCCGGACAACAGACCAGATGGACAATGGCCAGACATTGTGCGTAGCCTTCGATGTCGTCTCCCCGGGCATGCGCCGATATGCGTTACATCGCCTATCTCCTGACTTTTGTCCTGACCATGAGTGGGCTGTCACAAGCCTACGCTCATGCATCGAAGGGGTTTCAGGAACAGGATGCGCCGCCCCTGACAGTGGCCGTGCTTGGCCTGGAACCTGCGGGACGTGACGGCGGTGGACCCCAGGTGGAGCCGACAGCTGATGCTGCATGTTGTCACGCTG
>PWLT01000347.1 GCA_003558415.1 Hyphomicrobiales bacterium | reverse complement strand
GAACCAAGGATACCCCCGCGAAACCGACCGAGGATATCTCGGTGCGCGAGGTTTTCGGCATCGACAGCGACATGACGGTGCGCGGCTTTGCTGAAGGCAGCGAGCGTGTGCCGGATCTCGACCCGACCTACAAGTTCGATCCCGACACCACGCTCGCCATCCTGGCGGGGTTCCAGTACAACCGCCGGGGGATGATCCAGGGCTATCACGGCACCGGCAAGTCCACCCATATCGAGCAGGTCGCAGCCCGGCTCAACTGGCCCACGGTGCGCGTCAATCTTGACAGCCATATCAGCCGCATCGACCTGATCGGCAAGGATGCGATCAAGCTGGTCGACGGCAAGCAGGTCACCGTGTTTCAGGAGGGCATCCTGCCCTGGGCGCTGCGCAATCCCTGCGCCATCGTCTTTGATGAATATGATGCCGGGCGCGCCGATGTGATGTTCGTCATCCAGAGGGTGCTGGAGGCTGACGGCAAGCTCACGCTTCTGGACCAGAACGAGATCATCACCCCCCATCCCAGCTTCCGCCTCTTCGCCACCGCCAACACCATCGGGCTGGGCGACACGACGGGGCTCTATCACGGCACCCAGCAGATCAACCAGGGCCAGATGGACCGCTGGTCGCTGGTGGCGACGCTGAACTATCTCAGCCATGACGCGGAAACCGCGATCGTGCTGTCGAAGAACCCGCATTACAACAACGCCAAGGGCCGTCAGGAGATCAGCCAGATGGTCACCGTGGCTGACATGACGCGCACCGCCTTCATGAATGGCGACCTCTCCACGGTGATGAGCCCGCGCACGGTGATCGCCTGGGCCGAGAACGCGCGCATCTTCCGCGATGTGGGCTATGCTTTCCGCCTGACCTTCCTCAACAAGTGCGACGAGCTGGAGCGCCAGACGGTGGCCGAATTCTACCAGCGCTGCTTTGACGAGGAACTGCCCGAAAGCGCGGTGAGCATGAGCCTGGGCTGAGGCGCGCGCGCCCCGCACGGCCCTTCTGCGGCGCGCGAACCGGGCGCAGCTCAGGGGTTGGTTGGTGCCATTGGCATCACAGCCCGTAAAGCGCCCCGAACTTCGCTTCGAGATAATCCAGCAGCGGCGCCTCATCGGGTTCGCCCCCGCAGGCGCGCGCGATCACCTCGCGCGGGCGGTATAGCCCGCCATGGCGCTGCACCTTCTCGCGCAGCCAGCCCGTGGCCGGGGCCAGATCGCCCGCCGCGAGCTGCGCGTCAAGATCGGGCAGATCGCGGCGCAGCGCCGCGTGAAGGCAGCCGGCATAGACATTGCCCAGCGCATAGGTCGGGAAATAGCCGAAGAGCCCGATCGACCAGTGAACATCCTGCAAGATCCCATGCGCGGGCCGATCGACCGCAACCCCGAAATCGGCCTCGAAACGTGCGTTCCAGGCGTCCTCGAGCTGCGCCGCCTCCAGCCGCCCGGCGACCAGCTCGCGCTCCAGATCGAAGCGCATCATGATATGCAGGTTGTACTGCACCTCGTCGGCCTCGGTGCGGATATAGCCAGGCGCCACGCGGTTAACGGTGGCGTAGAACTGCTCCGCCCCCTCCAGCCCCATATCGCCGAACTCAGCCGCCATCAGCGAATGCAGATAGCCACAGAAGGCGCGCGAGCGCCCGATCTGGTTCTCGAAGATGCGGCTCTGGCTTTCATGCACGCCCATCGACCCCCCCTGCCCCAGCGGCGTGAGCCGCCAGGCCGGGTCGATCCCCTGTTCATAGGCCGCGTGGCCGGTCTCGTGGATGGTGGAATAAAGGCAGTTGAACGGGTCATGCTCGGCCACCCGCGTGGTGATGCGCACATCCGAACCCGAGCCAGAGGAAAACGGATGCACCGCCAGATCGAGCCGCCCGCGCGCGAAATCATAGCCGAAAAGCTCTGCCAGCCGCCGCGCCAGCCGCATCTGCGCCTCGCTCGGGTAGAGCCCCTTGAGCGGCGCGCGCTCCCGCCCCGAACCAAGCACCGCCTCGCGCAGCGCCACCAGCCGCGGGCGCATCCGCGCGAACATCGCCGCGATCTCGGCGCCGCTGGCGCCGGGCTCGTAATCGTCCAGAAGCGCATCATAGGGATCGCCGCCATCGGCGAGCGCTGCCGCCTCCTCGCGACGCAGCGCCACGACCTGGGCCAACATCGGTAGGAAATGCCCGACCTCGTCGCGCTCGCGCGCCTCGGCCCAGACGCCCTGGCTGATCGAGGTCACGCGCGCCAGTTCCGAGGCCAGCCGCGCCGGCACGCGGGTGTGGCGCGCGAAATCGCGCCGGATCAGCCGCATTGCCGCTTCTCCGGCCGCATCGGGCGCCTCCGCTGCCTCCAGCCACTCACCGATGCGCGGATCGGTGCGCCGCGCATGCAGCACCCCCTCCAGCGCCGCCATCTCCTCGCTGCGCTGGGTGGCCGCGCCGCGCGGCATCATGGTTTCCTGATCCCAACCCAGCCGGCCCATCACCTGCACCAGCGCCTCGGTCTCGCGCTGGAAATCCATCAATTCGGCATAGGCGCTCATGCGGGGCTCCTCAGCGATTGCGCGCGCGGATATTGCGACAGGAAACGGGCGCGGATGATGAGCACCCACAGCACCACGGCAGGGAACTGGTGCGCGATGGCCATATGCCAGGGCGCTCCGTGCATCACCGTGACTAT
>PWLT01000414.1 GCA_003558415.1 Hyphomicrobiales bacterium | reverse complement strand
GGCAAGACGCAGGCGCACGCCCTGCGCGATGCCGCGAAGTCGCTCCGGCTGGACTATGCGCAGTTTCTGGAAATGGAGATCTTCACCCGCTTCGGCGGCACGATCGAGCCGCGGGTGCAGGCGCAGCTGACCCGCGGCCAGCGGTTGCGCGCCGTGCTGCGCCAGCCCCAGCACGCGCCCATGCGGCTGGAGGATCAGGTGGCGCTGGTGGTCGCGGTTCAAGAGGGGCTGCTCGACGCCCTCACGCCGGCGCAGCTGGAGGCCTTCCGCGAGGCGCTGCCGCAGGCGGTGGCGACCGGCGCCAGCGGGGCGGGCCGCGCGATCCGGCAGACCGGCAAGCTGGGCACCGAGGACCGCGCGACGCTGCTGGAGGCGCTGCGCACGCTGGCGGCCTCGCTGGACCACGACCTGGGCCACGACCTCGGCCACGACCTCGGCCACGACGATGTCTGACGCCGAGCTTGGCAGCCGGATCGAAGGTATCCGGCAGCTGGGGGGCGTGGTCCGCGCCATGACCGGGATCGCCGGCGCGCGCGCCCGCACCGCCCGCGCCCAGATCGCCGCGGTCGAGGGGTATGCCGACAGCCTGGGAGATGCCCTCGCCCAGGCCATGGCGGGGATCGCCGGGCAGGCGGCCCCCGCACCCGGCCGCCCGGCGGTGGTGGTTTTCTGCGCCGAGCAGGGCTTTGTCGGCGGATTCTCCGAGCGGGTGCTGGAGGCGGTGGAGACGGACCGGGCCGGCAGCGACCTGTTCCTGGTCGGCAGCCGGGGGGCGGCCATCGCCGCCGGTCGCGGTCTGGTTCCGGTCTGGTCCGCCGCGATGCCCTCGCGGTCTGCCAGCCTGCCGAAGTTCGCCGATCAGGTGCTGGCAGCGGTGTTTGCGCAAGCGGACCTGCGGCCGGTGTCGGTCGTCCACACGGTCTGGGGGCGGGGACAGGGGCGGGTGCAACGGCTTGCGCTGTTCCCGCTGGTGTCTGAGCGGGATGCCCCGGAACAGTCCGCGCCGCTGGCGAACCTGCCGGCCGCCGAACTGGCGACGAGCCTCAGCCTCGACCGGCTGCATGCGCTGATGACCCGCGCGGCGCTGCAGGCCTTCGTGGCCGAGAACGAGGCGCGGATGGCCTCCATGGCCGCGGCCTCGCGCCAGATCGACGAGGAACTGGGCGTGCTGGAAGCCCTGGCGCGACGGATGCGGCAAGAGGCGATCACCTCCGAGATCATAGAAATCGCGTCGGGGGCCATGGTGGGGCGATGAGCACGGGGCGCAAGCTGGCCCACGGCCTAACCTGGATCAGCCCGCCCGACCCCCAACGGCCGCTACGATGCTCCAGCATGTCGCCCGAGGGAGCCGCCGATGCCGAGCACCGAGAAGCCTGGGTTCCGCTTCCCCTCTGCCTTCACCATCCTCTTCGCCCTTATCATCCTTGTCGCCGCGCTGACGTGGATCATCCCGGCGGGCCAGTATGAGCGGGTCCCCTCCGAGGCGCTGGGCCGCGACGTGCCGGTGGCGGGCAGCTTTGCCCCCGCCGATCCCAACCCGCAGGGGATCTTCGACGTCATCCTCGCGCCCATCGCCGGCTTCTACGATCCGCTGACCTACACAGCCAATGCCATCGACGTGTCGCTGTTCGTGCTGATCATCGGCGGCTTCATCGGGGTGGTGACGGCGACAGGCGCGATCGATGCCGGCATCGCGCGTGCCATGCTGCGCCTGAAGGGGCGCGAGAACTGGATGATCCCGATCCTGATGGCGCTGTTCGCACTGGGCGGCACCACCTACGGCATGGCCGAGGAAACGCTTGCCTTCTACGTCCTGCTGATCCCGGTGATGATCGCCGCGAAATACGATGCGCTGACCGCGGTCGCCGTCATCCTGCTGGGCGCCGGGGTGGGGGTCCTGGGCTCGACGGTCAACGCCTTCTCGACGGTCATCGCCTCGGATGCGGCGGGGGTGAGCTTTGCCGACGGGCTGCTGCTGCGGCTGGCGATCCTTGTGGTGTGCTGGGTCGTCACGGTGGCCTTCGTGATGCACTATGCCGCCCGCGTCCGGGCCGACCCCACCCAGTCGCTGGTTCATGACAGGAAGGCCGCGAACGAGGCGCATTTCCTGTCGGCGACAGCGGATCAGGAGCAGCCGGAAGGCGCCCCCTTCACCGGCCTGCACAAGATTGTCCTGATCCTGTTCGGGCTGACCTTTGGTGTGATGATCTGGGGCGTCGCCATCGGCGGCTGGTGGATGGCGGAAATGAGCGGCCTGTTCCTCGCCGCCGCCATCGTCATCGGCGTCATCGCCCGGCTGGGCGAGGGCAAGCTGGTGGACAGCTTCGTGGGTGGCGCGCGCGATCTTCTGGGCGTGGCGCTGATCATCGGGCTGGCGCGCGGGATCGTCGTGGTGATGGACGCCGGCATGATCACCGACACCATCCTGCACGCGGCCGAAACCAGCGTCGAGGGCCTGTCGCAGACCGCCTTCATCCTCGTGATCTACTGGATCGAGGTCGGCCTGTCGTTCTTCGTCCCCTCCACGTCGGGGCTGGCGGTGCTGTCGATGCCGATCCTCGCCCCCGTGGCCGATTTCGCCGGTGTGAAGCGCGAACTGGTGGTCACCGCCTTCGCCACCGCCAGCGGGATGGTCAACCTGGTCACGCCCACATCCGCGGTGGTCATGGGC
>PWLT01000125.1 GCA_003558415.1 Hyphomicrobiales bacterium | reverse complement strand
CGCGCCGCATTCCACCCCGGCAGGCCGGTGACCCCGCCGCCCGGATGCGTGCCCGATCCGCACTGGAACAGACCCTTGACGGGTGTCGTGTAGTCGGCCGCCTCCGGGGCCGGGCGCAGGCTGAAGAGTTGGTCGAGATGCATCTCGCCGTGAAAGATGTCGCCGCCCACGAGCCCGTATTCCTCTTCCAGATCAAGCGGGGAAAGCGCCTTGTAGCCGATCACCGAGCCGGGGAAGTTTGGCGCATACTCCGCGATGGTGTCGATCACCGCCTTCGCCGCCGCGTCGCGGTGATCGTGCCAGCTCGCGCCATCCGGCAGGACCGGGTTGAAGTGCTGACAGAACAGCCCGGCGATGTGAGCGCCCTCGGGCGCGAGCGCGGGGTCGATGGTGGTGGGGATGCACATGGAGATCACCGGGCGCTCCGACCAGCCCTTGTGGCGGGCATCATCGTAGGCGCGTTCAAGGTAGTCGAGCGAGGGCGCGATGGTGACTGTCCCCTGATGATGACGCTGCATGTCGGTGCCGGGCCTTGCGGTGAAATCGGGCAGCTCGGACAGCGCCACATTCATGCGGAAGGTGCCCGAGCGGCAGCGCCAGTGTTCCAGCCGGCGGCGAAAGGCGGGCTCCAGCAGCGCGGGGTCGAGCATGTTCAGAAACAGCAGGCGCGGGTTGACGCTGGAGGCCACCGCGCGGGCGCGGATCGCCTGCCCGTCTGCCAGCACCACGCCGTGCGCGCGGCCCTGCTCGACGATCACCTCGCGCACGCCCTGGCCGGTGATGACGCGCCCGCCGCGCGCCTCGAGCGATTTCTGCAGCGCCTGGGTGATCGCGCCCATGCCGCCGCGCGGCTGGCCCCATTTGCCGCGCTTGCCGTTCACCTCGCCAAAGACGTGATGCAGCAGGACATAGGCCGAGCCGGTGGCGTAGGGGCTGGCCATGTTGCCCACCAGCCCCTTGAATCCGTAGACGCCCTTGAAGGCGGCGCTCTCGAAGCGCTCATCGAGGAAATCGCCCAGGCTCTTGAGCATCAGGGCGGCGAAATCGCCCCGGTCGCTGCGGGGCAGGTGGCGCAGGTGCCACCCTGCGCGCGCGCCTTGCAGCAGCTCGCCCCAGCTGCCGGTCATGTCGGGCGCGCGTTCGCGCGCAATCGCGCGCATCACCACCGCCGCGCGGTCCAGGAGCGCCGACAATTCCTCATAGGCGGCGCCGTCGCGGGCCGAGAGCTGCGCCTTCACCGCCGCCTTGTCGGGCAGCAGCTCGATATGGCCGCCATCGGGCTGCGGGCTGAAGGTGCCGCCCTCACGCTCGAGGATCTCCAGCCCGTGCTTGTGCAATTCCAGATCGCGAATCACCTCGGGGGCCAGCAGCCCGACCAGATAGGCGCAGGAGGAGTTGCGAAAACCCGGGTGAAACTCCTCGCTCACGCAGGCGCCGCCGACGATGTGGCGCCGCTCCACCACGGTCACCTTCAACCCGGCTCTGGCGAGATATCCCGCGCAAACCAGCCCATTATGGCCGCCGCCAATCACGACGACATCGCATTGCGCAGGTGGGTGTGCATCGTCGCGCATCTCTACTCCTCGCCTTGAATCAGGTATTGCGGGGGAACGCGGGTGAAGGGAAGCCGCGTCAGATCGCTGGGCGCGGGGCCGGGCGTTTCGACCTCGATGATGGCACCGCACAGTTCGCCGAAGGCGGCGCGGAAGTGGTTCTTGGCCTTCACGCAGAACAGCGCCGTCTGCGTCAGGTCGATGTCGTGCAACGCGCACCAGCCCGGATCATTCGCGCTCTGGCAGCTCTCGGCGATGACAACCTTCAACGCGCCATTCTGCATCACCGCCGTGCGGCCCAGATCGACCGGCATGCCGCGCTCCATCGGGCCGCTATTGGAAAATCGGCCGTCGGTGAGCCGGGTGATGTGCCCCTCGAAGGGCACCGGCGGGCCGAATTCGGGCGCCACGCGCCCGCCCAGTCGCACCGATACATGCGCCCCCGTGCCCAGCGCGTGCAGCCGGTCGACCAATTCGGGGTCGTGGAAGAAGCAGAACACCGCCGGCAGGTCGGTGCCCCGCTCCACGAGCGCGCGAAACAGCCCCGTGGTGTCGCCCAGCCCGCCCGATAGCGGGTTGTCGGCGGGCTCCACCACCGCCACCGGCCAATGCGCGCCGTCCTCCAGCCGGTGCAGCGCCTGCGCCAGACCCGATCCGGCGTCGGGCAGTTCGGCATGGAAGGCCGCGCGCCGTTCCAGCATGGCCTCGCAAAGTCGTTCGATGACGGGGCCGGCAGCGCCCGCGCCTCGCTCGTGGCACAGGCTCACCGTGGCATGGGCATGTGGGCTGTCGGCATAGGCGAAACCGCCAAACAGGGTTGCCTCATGCATCTCCGGCGCGCGCGCCTCGGCGTCGGCGAGCGCGACGAGTTCGGCCATCGGGCCCTCATCGGTGCGCATCCGATGGCTCAGCGGCAGCATCGGGACGGGGCGCAGCGACACCATGGGGCGGATATCTCCGGCCACCGTTCGTTCCAGAAGGGCCAGCGCGCGTCCGGCGGCGCGGTCCATGTCGACATGCGGATAGGTGCGGTAGCCGGTGAGGATATCGATGTCGTCGGCGATCTCGGGGTTGAGGCAGGCATGCATGTCGAAGCTCACCGCCACCGGCACATCCGG
>PWLT01000110.1 GCA_003558415.1 Hyphomicrobiales bacterium | reverse complement strand
TCGGGGATGCTGGAGGCCTATTCGCTGGGGCTGGGTGAGCCGGTGGCGCTCTCGGCCGAGCATGGCGAGGGGCTGGACGAACTCTATCACATGCTCCGCCCCCTGGCCGAGGGGTTCGAGGCCCGCGCCGCCGAGGAGGCGCCCGAGGTCGATGTCGATGTCGACCCGGACGCGGATGACGGGCAGGATACCGCCGCGCATGCCCCGACGCAGGCGCGCCCCCTTCAGATCGCGGTGATCGGGCGGCCCAACGCCGGAAAATCGACGCTGATCAACGCGATCGTCGGCGAGGAGCGGCTGCTCACCGGACCCGAGGCGGGAATCACGCGCGATGCGATCTCGCTGCGCGCGGACTGGCACGGCACCCCGGTGCGCATCTTCGACACGGCGGGGATGCGCCGTAAGGCGCGCGTGCAGGACAAGGTCGAGAAGCTCTCCGTCGCCGACGGGCTGCGCGCGGTGCGCTTCGCCGAGGTGGTGGTGGTGTTGCTCGACGCGCAGATCCCCTTCGAGACCCAGGATCTGCGCATCGCCGATTTCGCCGAGGAGGAGGGCCGCGCCGTGGTCGTGGCGGTCAACAAATGGGACCTCGAGGAGGACCGGCAGGCCAAGCTGCGCGTCTTGCGCGAAAGCTTCGAGCGGCTGTTGCCGCAATTGCGCGGCGCGCCGCTGGTTACGGTGTCGGCGAAGACGGGAAAGGGGATCGACCGGCTGCACGAGGCGGTGCGCAAGGCGCATGACGTTTGGAACCGGCGCGTGCCGACCGCCAGGCTCAACCAGTGGCTCGCCGAGGCCGTCGCGGCGCACCCGCCGCCCGCGCCGGGCGGGCGGCGCATCAAGCTGCGCTACATGACGCAAGTGAAGACGCGCCCGCCCGGTTTCGTGCTGATGTGTTCGCATCCCGAGGCGCTGGCGCAGGCCTATCGGCGCTATCTCGTCAACGGGCTGCGCGAGGCGTTCGACATGCCCGGCACGCCGATTCGTCTGTTCCTGCGCTCCCAGTCCGACAAGAACCCCTACAAGGGCCGCAAGACGCCTGGCCCCTCCAAGTTACGCAAGCATCTCGGCAAGCCTGCATCACGCTGACCCGCGCGCGGGGCTTCGCCGGGCAGGCGGTTCGTGCTAGCGTGCGATACGGAGTGCGCCGTCCACATTCGTCAGCGGCGGGCGCAATACCGGCAGAGGAGAAATCAATGCTGCGCGATATCTGCTCGGCCGCAGGTCTGGCCACCATGCTCGGCGCACCGGTTGCGGCCGCGGATCAGGACCTGATCGGTGATGCCGAGCGCGGCGCGGAACTTGCGGCCGAGCACTGCGTGCGCTGCCACGACATCACCGAGGACGGCGCCTTCAAGACCTACCCGCCCAGCTTCGCCTCCATCGCGGTCTATCGCCCCGACGATCAGATTTTCGCGCGCATCTACTTCCCGCAGATGCACAACGCCATGCCGGAATTCAGCTGGTACCTTCAGCGCGAGGGGGTGGAGGACCTGGTGGCCTATATCCGTTCGCTGGAGCGGCCCATCGACTGACGCGGCGATGCGCCATCAGCGTCAGAGCAGCACCGTCACGATCTCGGCGCGCGCCTCCAGCGTGCGATGGACCGGGCAGCGATCGGCGATCTCGCCCAGGCGCTGGCGCTGCTCGTCGTCGAGATCCCCCTCAAGCGTGATTTCCCTTCGGAACTGGTCGATCTTGGCCCCCGGTCCGCAATCTTCGCAATCCTGCGCATGCACCTTTGCGTGGGTCACATCGACCGAGACATGTTCAAGCGGCCATTCCTTGCGCCGCGCATACATGCGGATCGTCATCGAGGTACAGGCCCCCAGCCCCGCCGCGACCAGCCCGTAGGGCGAGGGGCCGCGATCGCTGCCGCCCATGGCTTTCGGCTCGTCGGCGAGAAGCTGGTGCGGCCCCGAGGAGATGTCCTGCAGGAACCCGGCGGCGTCGGCTTCCGCGACACGGGTGACGCCCTCGGGCACCTCCGCGCTCGCCTCGGCGCTGGCCGGATCGATATAGCGCGCGGCCCAGGCAGCGATGACGCCCGCGGCATATTCGGCATCCGAAGCGGAGCTGACGAGGTGATCGGCATCGTCGAGGCTGACGAAGCTCTTGGGGTGGCGCGCGGCGGTGAAGATACGGGTGGCGTTGTCGATCCCCACGATCGCATCGCCCGGGGCATGCATGACCAGCAGCGCCGCCCGGAGCGCCTTCATGTCCTCGCCGAGCGCGGCCCCCTCGACATCCTCGATGAATTCGCGCCCGATGCGCACTGGCCGCCCGCCCAGATCGACCTCCGCGCTTCCCTCACGCCGGATACGCTCCACCGCGTCCCCGAAATGGCGCGTCACCTGTCCGGGATCGAAGGGTGCGGCGATGGTGACAACCGCGCGCAGCCCCTTGATTTTCCCCGCCGCGCGCAGCGCCGCCGCCCCGCCCAGCGAATGCCCGATCAGCAGAGCCGGCGCCATCCCGCGGGCTTCCAGCGCCTGCGCGGCCGCCAGGATATCCTCGGAATTCGAAGAGAAACTGGTATTGGCGAATTCGCCGCCCGAATGGCCCAGCCCGGTGAAATCGAAGCGCAGCACGGTGATGCCCGCCGCCGCCAGCCGCCCGGCGATGCGCCGCGCCGCGGCGATGTCCTTGCCGCAGGTGAAGCAATGCGCAAAGAGCGCCGTGGCGCGATGCGTGCCCCGCGCATGATCGAGCCGCGCCGCGAGCGCCTGCCCGGAATGGCCCTCAAAAGTGAATTTCTCGCTCGACATCGATCCTCTCCCGACTGGTCGGCGGCAGCGTCGCAGCCACTGCTGGCGAAGGCAAGCCGCAGGGCCGCGCCATTTCCCGCCCGCCGCCCCTTCCGGAGCCCGCGCCGAGTGCCTATCAAGGGCGCATGCAAGTCCTTCAGTCTTCCCTTCCCTTCGCCCCCTGGGTCGATCCGCGCCACCGGCGCCTGCCCGGCATACAGCCGCTCGACCCGGAAAAATGGCTGCTCGTCGATGACGCCTTCGCCGGGCAGATGGCCGAGCGCGACCGCCTGATCGGCACGCGCCCCGATGCCGTGCATGCGCTCGACCCCGCCGCCCTGCCGGCGGCGCACGAATTGCTGCATCGGGTGGTGCAGGTGGAGATCGCGCGCCTGCCCGGCTACAGGCGGGGCAAGGGCCAGGTCACACGCCCCGACGGGGTGCGCGTGCCGATCGACCCCGACGCGCCGCTCCTGACCCTCGGGCGGCTGGTGCAGGAGGATTTCTGCATCCTCGAGCGGCGCGGGGATGAGCATGTGATGACCGGCGCCATCCTGTGCTTTCCGGCCAGCTGGCGCCTCGACGAGAAGTTTCTCCGCCCGCTTACCGCGATTCACGCCCCCGTGGCGGTCTACGACGCCAATATCGCCGCGCGTGTCCAGCGGCTCTTTGATGCGATCCGCCCCGAGCAGCCGCTGTGGCGCGCCAATTTGCTGGCCTATGCCGACCCCGAACTGCACCAGCCACGCAGCGAGTCGGACCGCCGCCACAAACCGCAAGGGGCGCCCGATTATGTGCGCAGCGAACGCCAATGCCTGCTGCGCCTGCCCGAAACCCGCGCCGTGATATTCTCAATCCACAGCTGCGTGGTTTGCCGCGAATCGCTCGATCCGCAACAGCGCGCAGCACTCGAGGCGATGACGGCCCAGGGCTGAGCGTCACCCGTCTTCTTCTTCGAAAAAATATCCCCGCCGGAGGCATGAAATCTCTCATGCGCTCCGCAAGCCACCGGAGTGACGGCGCCCATTGCGCGTGGGCGCCCCTCAGGCCCGGCGCCGGCGCGCCCCGCGCCCCGAACGCCCGCCCGTGGCGCCGCCCGCGGCGGCCTCGGCGCTGGCCTCGGCAAAGCTCTTGCCCTCCTTCACCGCCTCGAGCACACGCGCGAACCGGATCCATTCCGCACCGTTCGGGTCGTGATTCATCAGGAAATTCGCGGCGCGGATCGCCTCCATCTCGACCTGGCGCACCGGGTTCATGATGGCGCTGGTCATGCCCGCCCCGATCGCCATGGGCAGGAAGGCGGCATTGATGCCGTGCCGGTTGGGCAGGCCGAAGCTGATATTGGAGGCCCCGCAGGTGGTGTTCACGCCCAGCTCGTCGCGCAGCCGCCGCACCAGCGCGAAGACCTGCCGCCCGGCGCTGCCCATTGCCCCCACCGGCATGACCAGCGGATCGACGACGATGTCATGCGCGGGGATTCCGTGATCGGCGGCGCGCTCGACGATCCTGCGCGCCACGGCAAAGCGCACATCGGGGTCTTCGGATATCCCGGTATCGTCATTGGAGATCGCCACGACCGGCACGTTGTACTTGCGCACCAGGGGCAGGATCGCCTCCATGCGATCCTCCTCGCCGGTCACGGAGTTCAGCAGCGGGCGGCCATGCGCGGCCTCGAGCCCGGCCTCGAGCGCGGCGGGAACCGAGCTGTCGATGCATAGCGGCACATCCACCAGCCCCTGCACCAGCTCCAGCATCTTGACCATCAGCGGCGGCTCGGTCTGGTTGGGGTCGGGGTTGGAGTTGTAGACCACGCCCGCATTCACATCGAGCACCATCGCCCCGCAGGCCACCTGCTCCAGCGCGTCGCGCTCGACGGTCGAGAAATCGCCCGCCTCCAGTTCGGTCGCGAGTTTCTTGCGCCCGGTGGGGTTGATGCGCTCGCCGATGACGCAGAAGGGCTCGTCGAACCCGATGGTGACGGTCTTCGATTTCGATTCGACGGTGGTGCGGGTCATGGCGGCTCCCTCTCAGGCTTGCGCGGCGGGAATGGCGGCGCGGCCGCCATGGGCGATGGCCCATTCGGCATTGGCCTTGATCCCGCCCAGCGGGAAGAAATGCACCGCCTCGACGCCGAAATCGGGATTGGCGGCCTTGTGTCGGGCAAGGTCGCCCAGAAACTCTGTGGGCTCGAAGGGCAGCAGCATCTTGGTCACATCCTTGGCGCGCTTTTGCAGGACCTTGAGTGACGGCCCGACACCGCAGGCGATGGCGAACCGGATGAGCGTCTGCAGCTTCGCGGGGCCGGCGGCGCCGATATGGACGGGCAGGGTGATGCCCTCCTCGCGCAGCCGCTCGACCCAGGCGATCACCGGCGCGGCCTCGAAGGCGAATTGCGTGACGATGGCCATCTCGGCATCGCTGTGCTGCGAGAACGCCTGTTTCCAGCGCAGCGCCTCCATCACCGCGCGCTCGCCGCCCTTCGGGTCGATGTCGCGGTTGCCTTCGGGGTGGCCTGCGACGTGGAGGCGCTCGAAGCCGTCGAACAGCCCCGTCTCCATCATCTGCATCGATGAGTGGAAATCGCCATGCGGGCGCGCCACGCCGCCGGCGATCAGCAGCGCCTGGCGCAGATCGGCCTCGCCGCGATAGCGCTCGATCCAGTCGGCCAGCATGGCGCGGTCGCGGATGATGCGCGCCGGGATATGGGGCATCGGCTCGAACCCCTCGCGGCGCAACCGGGCGGCGGTGGCGACCATCTCCTCGATCGGCGTGCCCTCGATATGGGCGATATAGACCCGGGTCCGCGCGGGCAGCAGCAGGCGGAAATCCTCCACCTTCGCGGCGGTGCGCGGCATCGTCTCGATCGAGTATCCCTCGAGGAATTCCTCCATCTCCGGCATCACCGGGGTTGCGGGGCGGGCCTCGCGGCGGAAGTTCAGAAGTGCCATCATATTCTCCCAGATGCGCGCCATGGTGGCGACGGGCGGGCTAGGCCCGGCCAGAATTCTCGATGAGTTCGCGCAGTCGCGCCGTGTCATATTGCCTCTCGATCCGCGCGGCCTCGCGGACCGCGATCTCGCGTTCCTCGCCCTCCACTTCGAAGGGGGCGGCCCTGCGCCATTCCTCAAGGTAGGCCGACGATTCGCGTGCGCCAACCTTCATCGCGCAGCGGTCGATGGCCTGCTCGAAGCGCTCGGGCAGCGGCTGCTTGGCGGCACGCCGCCCGCGGCCCACGATGACCTGGGCCGGGATGTCGCGCCAGTAGACGATAGTGACCTGCGGCATCGGTGATTCCCCTTCGCTGGCCCCTCCATACGCTGCACGCCGGCCTGTGCGGCGCCCGATTTCGACACAAGCTATCATCGTTGCGACCCGTGACGACGAAGCCGGCGGTGAATGGGACATGCGCCGAGGCGTGGCATTCTCTTGCGCGGGGGGGATTCCGGCTCTACCTTATAGCCAACCTGAGTTGGAGGGCGATCATGACGCCCGAGCGTCCCGCAGGCGCGGACGCGTTCCCGGAACCGGTAGAGCCGCCGCGCCCTTTTCCGCCCGACCGGGCGCGGCTCTATGCTGCGCTCGATCTGGGCACCAATAGTTGCCGTATGCTGATCGCCCGACCCAAGGGCGAGCAGTTCGAAGTCGTGGACAGTTTTTCCAAGGCGGTGCGGCTGGGCTCGGGGCTCGAATCCTCGGGCCGGCTGGGGCGGGCCTCGATGGCGCGCACCGTGCAGGCGTTGCGCATCTGCGCGCGCAAGCTCGACCGCCACGGCGTGGATCGCATGCGCCTGGTCGCGACCGAAGCCTGCCGGCGCGCGCATAATGCCGGGGAGTTCATTCGCAAGGTGGAGCGCGAGACCGGGCTGGGCCTGGAGATCATCCAGCCCGAGGAGGAGGCGCGCCTCGCGGTCGTCTCCTGCGCCTCGCTGGTCGAGCGGCGCACCGAGCAGTTGCTGGTCGTCGATATCGGCGGCGGCTCGACCGAGCTTGTGTGGATCGATCTTGCGCATGTGCCGCCCGAACAGCGCGCCCGCGCCATCATGCGCCTTCATACCGGCTTCGTCGCGCCAGAAGGCGCGCGCGGCCCCGCCGCGCGGGTGGTGGACTGGATCAGAGTGCCGCTTGGCGTTGCCACGCTCAAGGACCAGTTCCGCGACGTGGAGGACGACGCAGCGCGTTTCGCGCTGATGAGCTGGTTTTTCGAGGAAAACCTTGCCGAATTCTCGCCCTATGACCGCGAACAGGCGCGCGAGGGCTTCCAGATCATCGGCACGTCGGGGACGATCACGACGGTTGCCGCCTCCTATCTCGGGCTCAGGCGCTATGACCGCAACCGCGTCGACGGGCTGCTGATGACCTCGGACCAGATCGATCAGGTGATCCGCGAATACCTTGCGCTGGGGCCGGAGGGGCGGCGCACCGATCCGCGCATCGGGCGCGACCGGCATTCGCTGATCATGTCCGGTGCGGCGATCCTTCAGGCCCTGCTGCGCGTCTGGCCGACGGACCGGATGTCGGTGGCCGATCGCGGGCTGCGCGAGGGGATGCTCTATGCGCAGATGTGCGGCGATGGCGTGCTTGCCGGGGAGCAGGACTGAGATGTCCGGGGGCGGGGGCAATTCGGGACGCGGCCATCGCGAGCTGCGCGTCAAGGTCAAGACGGCGCGCGGGCGCAAGGCCTCCTCGACCCGCTGGCTGGAGCGCCAGCTTAACGACCCTTATGTCCAGCGCGCCAAGGCAGAGGGCTATCGCGGCCGCGCCGCCTTCAAGCTGATCGAACTCGACGACAAGTATCACTTTCTCAGCCCCGGCGCGCGGGTGGTCGATCTTGGCTGTGCGCCAGGGGGCTGGCTTCAGGTCGCCGTGGCGCGGGTCAATGCGCTGGGCGAGGCGGCGGGCAAGCCGCGCGGGCGTGTGATCGGCGTGGATCTCCAACCTGTCGATCCCGTGCCCGGTGCCGAGACGCATGTGCTCGACTTCCTCGCCGAAGGTGCCGACGATCAGGTCAAGGCCTGGCTGGACGGACCGGCCGATGTGGTGCTCTCGGACATGGCGGCTTCGGCCTCGGGCCACAAGCAGACGGATCATCTGCGCATCATCGCGCTGTGCGAGGCGGCGGCGCAATTCGCCTTCGAGGTGCTCGATGAGGGCGGCACCTTCGTCGCCAAGGTGCTGGCCGGAGGCGCGGAAGGGGAGCTGCAGAAACTGCTCAAGCAGAACTTCACGCGCGTGGCGAATGTCAAACCGCCCGCGAGCCGCGCCGACAGTTCCGAAAAATACGTCGTCGCGCTGGGTTTTCGGGGCGCACGGGCGGGCGACGATGACGGCTGACGAGCGGTTCGCCCAGCGCCCCGGCGAGCTGCGGCTGGGTTTTGACCCGGCCGCGCAGGCCGAGGCGGGGGTGGTGTTCATCGGCCGCGCACGAACGCCGTGGCGCCCCGGCGACTGCCCCAAGAATCCGCGCGCCGCGCGCGAGCGGGGGCAGGGCGCGCGCCTTGAGATCGATGCGCCCTATCGCGCCGGGCTCGAGGGCGTGGCGGTAGGCGATGCGCTGGTCGCGCTTTACTGGATGCACGGCGCCCCGCGCGATCTGATCCGCCAGCATCCCGGCCATCGCGACAGCCCCGCCGGAGTCTTCGCGCTGCGCTCGCCCGCGCGCCCCAATCCGATCGGCATGGGGGTGGTGATCTGCACCGGGCTCGACGCTGGCGCGGGTGTGATCGAGGTCGATGCGCTCGACTGCTGGGACGGCACGCCGCTGATCGACCTCAAGCCCTGGCTGCCCACGGTGGACGCCCCGCCCGACAGGGGCTGAGCGCCTCATGCGCGGCGCAGCGGGCCTCAGGCGCGGCGTCGGTTCTCGAAGCGCGGCAGCATGGCCGAGAAATCGCGGCCCTTTCCGTCCTCGGATTCGACGAATTGCGCGTATAGCTCCATCGCAGCTTGACCCAGCGGCGTGTCGGCCTCGGCCGATTCGGCGGCCTTCTGGGCAAGCCGCAGATCCTTGAGCATCAGATCGGCCGCGAAGCCGGGCTTGTAATCGTTGTCAGCGGGGCTTTTCGGGCCAATGCCGGGGGCCGGGCAGTAGGTGTTCATCGACCAGGACGACCCCGAGGAGGTCGAGACCACATCGAACATCGCCTGCCGGTCGAGGCCCAGCCTGTCGGCCAGCGCGAAGGCCTCGCAGGTGACGATCATGGTAGCGCCGAGGATCATGTTGTTGCAGATCTTGGCGGCCTGCCCGTTGCCGGCCGGGCCGCAATGCACGGCCTTCGCGCCCATCACCTCGAGCAGCGGACGGACCTTCGCGAAGGCCTCCTCCGGCCCCCCGGCCATGAAGGTCAGCGTGCCCGCCTGCGCGCCGCCCACACCGCCCGAGACCGGCGCGTCCACCGCACTCAATCCCGCAGCGGCGGCCTGTTCGGCCACGGCGCGGGCGCTGTCCACATCCACCGTCGAGCAGTCAAGCAGCACCGCGCCCTTTTCCATCGCCGGGATCACCTCATCCGCGACCCGGCGCAGGATGTCGCCATTGGGCAGCATGGTGATGACCACCTCGGCGCCCGCGGCGGTTTGGGCGGCACTTGCGGCCTTCGTCACGCCCTCGGGCATCGCCGCGGCGACATCAAAGCCCGTCACGTCATGGCCCGCCGCGGCCAGATTGGCGGCCATCGGCGCGCCCATGTTGCCCAGCCCTATGAACCCGATCTTCATGTCTTCTCCCCTTCGAATGTCAGCTCATCGGCGCCCAGCGGCGCCAGCATTTCCGCGACCTCGTCGGCGCCCACCGCTCCGGGTCCGTCATGGCGCCAGCGCGGGTTGCGGTCCTTGTCGATGATGGCGGCGCGGATACCCTCGATGAAATCGCCTCGCTCCATCGCACGATGGGTGAAGCGATACTCGGCGCGCAAGGCGTCGCGGATGCCCGCATCCGCCGCGTGGCCGCGGATCATCTCCAGCGCGCAGGCCATCGATAGCGGGCTGTTGCGCTCCAACGCGCGGCGCGCGGCATCGGCCCATTCTTCCGCCCGGCCCTCAAGGCGCTCGAATATTTCCGTCACCGTGCGGCCTCCGAAGGCTGCATCGATGTCCCCCGCCGCGCGCACCAGCGCGCTGTCGGGTGCGGGCCGGGCGCGCGCGGCGATCTCGCCGGCATCTCCGCTCTCCACCAGCGCGTCGGTCAGTGCCGCCCAGTCGGATTCGGGCACGAAATGATCGGCAAAGCCCGCATGAATGGCACAGCCCGGCTCCATCCGCGCGCCGGTAAGGCCCAGATAGACGCCCAGCTCGCCCGGCGCACGCGCCAGCAGCAGCGAGCCGCCCACATCGGGCACCAGCCCGATGCCGCATTCGGGCATTGCCATGCGGCTCGACTCGCCCACGACCCGGTGCGACGCATGACAGCCCAGGCCCACGCCGCCACCCATGGTGAAGCCCTGCATCAGGCTCACGACGGGTTTGGGATATTCGGCCAGTTTGGCATTCATGCGGTACTCGTCGCGCCAGAAACGGCGGCCGTAATCGAAATCGCCCGCCGTGCCGGTGGCATACATCTCGGCGATGTCGCCGCCTGCGCAGAAGGCGCGCTCACCCATCGCGTCGATGAGCACCAGCGCCACGGCATCATCCGCGCGCCAGTCATCAAGCGCGCGCTCGACCAAGAGGCACATCTCCCATGTCAGGGCGTTGAGCGCCCCGGGACGGTTGAGCGTGATGCGCCCCGCGCGCCCCTCGCGGCGGATGTGAATGTCGCTCATCTTACCCCCGGTCCTTGAGCATCTGGCGCGCGGTGATCAGGCGCATGATTTCGTTGGTGCCCTCAAGTATGCGATGCACACGCAGATCGCGCACCAGCTTCTCGATCCCGTAATCGGCCAGATAGCCGTAGCCTCCATGCAGTTGCAGGCACTCATCGGCCACGCGCGAACCGGTGTCGGTGACGAACTTCTTGGCCATGGCGCAGAACTTGGTGGCGTCCGGCGCGC
>PWLT01000186.1 GCA_003558415.1 Hyphomicrobiales bacterium | reverse complement strand
CGGGAGTCGCGCCGGCGCGCAGGGCGTAGCCGACAGCCGCCTTGCTGCTCAGTCCCGGTCTCAGCGCGCCTTTGGCGGCGAGCTTTCCGGCGAGGCGGAACAGGTCGCGCGTCTTGCCCGAGACCAGCTCCAGCTCGACTTCGTCGATCGCTGTGCGCGCGCTGCCCGCGATCACGGCGCCCTGATCGAGGCAGACCTCGACGGTGCTGGCGCCGATCGTGATCGGTGCGGCGCGGCGCTCGGTATCGACCACGAAGACGGGAGCGAGCAGGGAGGCCGGATCGTCATCGCCCAGGAGCTCGGCCAGGGGGGTCCCGGCAAGGGCGTCGCGATCCAGGTATTCGCCCGCGACAGCGACCTCCCACTCATCGCGCTGGAACAGGCCCGTCCCGGCGCCGGTCGCGCGTTTGAGGGTCTGGCGAACCTTGCCCGTGGCCGCGTCGCGTCGCAGGCGCAGGCCGTAGCCATGGGCCTGGAGCGTCAGGTCGGGCGTATCGAAATAGGTGGATCGCAGATGGCGAACACGCGCGGCGCCGAGGGCTTCGCGCAGCAGCCTGTGCCTGGCCAGGGCGGTAATGTCACGGCGCGCACCGACGAGCTTGAGCTCGATTTCCTGCTCGACGCCGCCGATCGCATCACTCATTCGTGCCCCCTCGTCCTTTTCGCCCGCCGTGGCGCGCCGCGCATTGATTCCCCACTCATCGTGAAATGTCACCCATGCGTTCGGGCGCGGCGCGTGATTTTTGCGTGGATGTCATGTTGCCGGGGCTCGCATCCTGCTCCAGCAGCGGGCATCCTTGCGGCGATGACGGACGATCACGACGAGCCGCAGCCCCGGCGGATGCCACGCCCGGTGACCAAAGCCTGGCTCCAGCGCGCGGCCCTGTACTATCTGGAGCGCTACGCCGCGCCGGCGGGACATTTGCGCCAGGTGCTGATGCGCAAGGTCGACAAGCGCCTCATGCTGCGCGGTGAGGCGCAGGACGAGACGGTCGCCGGCCCGGCCCGCGCCCTCGTTGCGGAGGTCATCGCCCAGGCGGTCGAGGGTGGTTATGTCGATGACGGCGCCTATGCCCGCGCCAAGGTCGCCAGCCTGCGCCGGCGCGGCGGCTCGCAAAGGGCGATCCGGGCCAGATTGATGCAAAAGGGCGTTCCAGCGGATCTCGTCGATGAAGCGCTCGAGGCGGATGGCGAGGAGGCTGCCTCCGGTGACGGGGACGGGCATGATGCGCGTGCGGCCCGCGAGCACGAGGCCGCGCTCGCCTATGCCCGCCGACGCCGGCTCGGGCCTTTCCGCCTGCGCGAGCGCGCAGAGCGGCGCGAGCGCGACATCGCCGCCATGGTCCGTGCCGGGTTCGCGCTTTCGCTTGCCCGAAGCGTGATCGACAGTGCGTAGCATTGCGCCGAAAAAAGCGCCTTCCCGCGCTTTCCGCAAAGAAAACCCCGAACTATACTCTCCGTCGGCTGCCGCCCTCCGGAAGGGTTTCCCAATGGCTTCTCAGATGATGCGCCGCCGCCTGAGCGGTGCGCCGGAATACGAGCGCCGTTACGGCTATTCCCGTGCGGTCGTCGATGATCCCTTCATCTTCATTGCGGGAACAACGGGCCTCGATCACACGACCTTGAACGTCGAGGGTGATGTCGCGCAGCAGACGCGCCGGGCCTGGGAGCACATCGCCGCCGTGCTGGCCCAGGAAGATTGCTGTGCGAGCGATATCGTCCGCGTGAATTGCATCGCCGTGGACCACACCGAGATCGAGACGATCCTGAGAATTTCGCAGGGCTTCCTCTCCGACAATGGCAGCAAGCGCGATCCCGTATCCGGGCGTACGAACCTGCCTGCCATCTCAGCCTATTCGGTGAGGCAGTTCTTCAATCCGGCCATGCGGGTTGCGATCGAGGCCACGGTGATGTGGTCCGGCTACCATATGCGGGGTTGAGCGCGCAGCGCGAGAGCATTCGTTCCAGCATGTTTGATCGCGGCAATATGATCAGAAACATGACGTAACGTCATCGAGAATTCCATGCTATGTCAGCGCGCGACAATCAGCAGGAGGCGTTTTCGATGCGCCGCGAAATCGTTACCAGTTCTTCACCCGAGGCGGAATTCGGGTTCGCGCGTGCGATCGTGCAGGATCCTTTCGTCTTCGTCTCCTGTGTCTACGGCTATGATCCATTCAGCATGGAGATTCCCGAAGACGTGGTGCAGCAGACCTGCAATGTCTGGGATTCGATCTCTGCGACCTTGCAGCAGGCCGATAGCGGGCTGGAGGAGGTGGTCAAGGCGCGCATCTTCATCACCGATCCGGCTTATGGCGAGCCCGTTCTGACCACCTGCGCGCGCATGATGGAAGGCCATCGACCGGCCTCGACGCTTCTTGTCGTGCCGGCGTTGATGCGCCCGGAAATGAAGGTCGGCATCGAGGCCACCGCGATGTGGCAGCTGGCCCGGCGCGGAATATGAAGGCACGCCCATGCCGCCGATAGGGTTTGCCCGCAAGCCGCCGGAGGTGTAGGTCATGCACGCGGTGCCCGCTTCGTGGCAGGCGCAGGTTCATGGATCGGATGATGGCGGCAGGAACTCGAGACAAGGTGCGACGCGCTCCCGGCGGTCCCGGCAAGGGCGCCGGCAAGATCGCTGGCAAGTCAGCGGGCAAGTCAGCGGGCAAGCCTCCCG
>PWLT01000480.1 GCA_003558415.1 Hyphomicrobiales bacterium | reverse complement strand
GCCGTGTTCATCCAGTTCGCCGCGCCCCCGCTGCGCGATGCGATCTTCGCGGGAATGGCGCGCACGCTGCGCCCCGGCGGGCTGTTGCTCATCCATGGCTACGCGCCGCGACAGGTGAAATACGGCACCGGCGGCCCCGGTCAGGTCGAAAACCTCTACACTCTCGATCTGTTGCGCGATCATTTTGAGGGTTTCGAGGTGCTACACGCCGCCGATTATGATGCCGAGATCCGCGAGGGCACCGGCCATAGCGGCAGATCGGCGCTGATCGACTTCGTCGCCCGCAAGCCGGGGTGGCCGCAAAGCGGGTGACCGGCTAGGGTCGCGCATGGCACAGGACAGAGCAGTGACATCCGGAGGGGCAAGGGTATGACGACACGCCGCGCCCGGCGCGCCCAGGCGATGGGAGCAGCCATGACGCTGGCTTGCGGGCTGGGCGTTGCCTCCCCGGTTCTGGCGCATCCGCATGTCTTCATCGACACCGGGGTCGAGGCGATCTTCGACGATGAGGGGCAACTGGCCGCACTGCAGGTCGTGTGGGTCTATGACGAATTCTATTCGATGATGGCGATCGACGATTACGGGCTCGACCCGGAATTCACCGGCGAGCTGACCGAGGATGAGCGCGTGGAACTCGCCGAGATCTACTCCAACTGGGTCGAAGGCTATGACGGCGACCTCTACGCGCTGCACGCGGGCGAGCGCGTGGATCTCTCCGGCCCGCTGGAGGTGGAGGCCGATCTGAACGACGGGCGCATCACCATCAGTCTCGTCCGCGCCTTAGAGGAGCGTCTTGATCCCGGCGTCGAGCCGGTGACGCTGCGGGTCTATGACCCCAGCTATTTCACGCTCTATACCATCGCGCGCGAGCCCACCATCCGCGGCCGCGACGATTGCAGCGCAGAGGCACGCGGCCCCGATCTGGAGGCGGCAGAGGCCCGCCTGCAGGAAGAGCTTGACCAGATGACCGAGCAGGGCCTCGACAGTTGGGAGATCGAGCAGGACTTCCCCGCCGTGGGCGCCGAATTCGCCGAGGAGATACGGCTCACATGCGCCGCATCGTCCTGACCCTCGCGCTTGCCGCGGCGCTGGGGCTGGTGCTGCTCTGGCTGATGGGCGGGTTCGACGCGCTGGCGCGCTGGGCCATGGAGGGCCAGCGCGAGTTCCAGAACGCCATGGCCGGCGCCCTGCGCCGGCTGCGCGCGGGCGAGGCCGGTGCGCTCATCGCGCTTCTGGGGATCACCTTTGCCTATGGGTTCTTCCATGCCGCCGGGCCGGGCCATGGCAAGGTCCTGATCGGCGGCTACGGGGCGGCGACACGCGTGCGTCTCGCGCCGCTGGCCGGGATCGCGCTGGCCGCCTCGCTCGGACAGGCAACCACAGCGGTGGTGCTGGTCTATGGCGGCGTGGCGCTGCTGGAATTCTCGCGCGAGGAACTCGTCGCGCTGGGCGAGGGGGCGATGACCACGCTGAGCATTCTTGCGATCGGGCTGATCGGCGCCTGGCTGGCCTGGCGCGGGGCGCGCGGGGTGTTGCGGCAATGGCGGCCCGCGCAGGTGGTCGCGCAGGGCGCCATGGGGGTCGAACATGCGCATGGCCATGCCGGGGCAAGCGCGGGCGGGCCATGCCCCGATTGCGGCCATCGCCACGCCCCCGGCCCCGAGGAGGTCGCGCGGCTGACCGGCTGGCGCGACGCGGCATTGCTGATCGGCGCGATCGCCATCCGGCCCTGCACCGGCGCGCTTTTCCTGCTCATCCTGACCTGGCGCATGGGGATCGAGGCCGCCGGTATCGCCGGCACCTATGCGATGGGGCTGGGCACCGCGACGATCACCGTGGGCACCGCGGCGCTGGCGGTGCTGGCGCGTGACGGGGCGCTGGTCTGGGCGGGGCGGCTCGCCGGGCTGCGCGGGATTGCGCCGCTGGCCGAGCTCACCGTGGGCGTCGTGGTGGTGATCGTCGCCGGGCAAATGCTCGCGCGTGGCTACTGAACACCGCAGCACCGGCTCGACAATCGCGCGGCGATGGTTCTACTCTCGCATCGCATGACCCACTCCGCACCGCCGACCGGCTTCGCCTTTCTCGATCATCCCCGCCCGCTCGCCTTCGCCCATCGCGGCGGCGCGCTGGAGGCCGAGGAAAACACCATGCCCGCCTTCGAGAATGCCGCGCGGCTGGGCTACCGCTATATCGAGACTGACGTACAGGCCAGCCGCGACGGGGTGGTCGTGATCTTCCACGACGACACGCTCGAACGCCTCACCGGTGCGCCCGGACGGGTGGCCGAGCATGACTGGCGCGAGCTGGCGCAGCTTCGCACGCGCGACGGCGCGGGGTTGCTACGCCTCGACGAGGCGCTGGAGAAATTCCCCGATATCCGCTTCAACATCGAGCCCAAATCCGATGCCTCGGTCGAACCCCTGGCAGAGTTGATCCGCAGGATGGGCGCCGTCGATCGCATCTGCGTGGGCTCCTTCGATCAGCGCCGCACCGACCGGGTGCGCACCGCTCTGGGTCCGCGTCTTTGCTGGTCGCCAAGTTTCGTCGGGGTCGCGGCCGTCTGGCTGGCGGGCTGGGGCCTGCCGATGCCCGCGCCCAAGGCCCCTGCCCTTCAGGTTCCCACGACCTATCACGGCATCAATGTCGTCACGCCGCGCATGATCCGCGCAGCCCATGCG
>PWLT01000456.1 GCA_003558415.1 Hyphomicrobiales bacterium | reverse complement strand
CATGTGGACGCCCGGGGTGCGCGCGAATGCGCAAACCGTCGTGCCGGAGGCACGCCTGTGGCGTGACGGGGCGGGCGGGCGCATGCCCGGGCCGCGAGCGGCCCGGGCGGGATGACACCGATCAAACGCGACGCGCTCTAATCGCCGAGATGGATGCCTCCCATTCCTTGGTCCCATGAGACAGCTAGAGCACATTCGATGCCGCTGGGCGAGGGCATCCACCGCTTCGGTTCACCCCTACTCGGGATAGAGTATGCAGGCCGCCTCATGGGCCTCGCTGATGTGACGACGCCGCGGTGATGGCGTTTCCTTGAAATGGAGCATAAGCGCGTCACCGGTATCTTCAATTCGCGCGGTCTCGGCAAGGCTCGGATGGCGCGCACGCATTATCTCGTCGATGAGTACCCGCGCCGGACCCGTTCCCCCGGGTGCCGGGATGCGTACCGAGAGGCCCTCGCGGCGCGGCGTGCCGAGCGCTGCGCGCGGCTTCTCGGCCAGATCCCAGTCCGCGATGGCGGCGATCACGTCGCGCCCCTCCCAGCCGCAATGCACCGTCGCGAGCGGGCAGCGCGTGTGAAAGTTGCAGCCATTGGGCGGGTCGATCGGCGAGGGGATCTCCCCCGCCGATTCCAGCGGCGGCTTCACCACCTCCGGGTCCGGCTCGGGCGAGGCGTCGAGCAGGAGCTGCGTATAAGGATGCTTGCGCTCGGAGATCACGGTTTCGGTAGGACCGACCTCGACGATCTCACCGAGATACATGATCGCGGTGCGGTCGGCGACGTAGCGGATCGTAGGCAGGTCATGGCTGACATAGATGAAGGAGATGCCCTGCGTGTCGCGGTAGCGGCGCATCAGGTTGAGCACCCCGGCGCGGATTGAGACATCGAGCATCGAGACGGGTTCGTCGGCGACGATGAAGCGCGGCTCGAGCACGATGGCCCGCGCGATCGCCACGCGCTGACGCTGGCCGCCGGATAGCTCGTGCGGGAAGCGCTCCAGATAGGTTTCGGCGGGCTTGAGCCCCGCGCTCTCGAGCACCGCGACCACCCGCGCGCGCAGTTCTTCCCCCTTGGCGATGCCGTGGATGCGCAGCGGCTCGGCGACGATACGCTCGATGGTGAAGCGGGGGTTCAGCGTCTGATACGGATCCTGAAAGACCATCTGCGCGCGCTTGCGGAACGCCTTGAGCGCCGCGCCGCGGAGCGCCGAGACATCCTCGCCCTCGGAGATGATGCGCCCGCCGGTGATATCCTGCAGCTTGACGAGCATCTCGCCCGTGGTGGTCTTGCCGGAGCCGGACTCGCCCGCAAGGCCAAGGATCTCTCCCTCGCCCAGCGTCAGGTCGATCCCGTCCACGGCGCGCACCACCTCGCGCTTGCCGCCGAAGAAGCCGCCGCCCGGATCGAAATGCTTGACCAGCCCCTCGATGCTGAGCACTTCGCTGGCCAATGTCTCGGGCGCGCGGGGCGCGACCTCGACGAGTTCCTCGCCCAGCCGCTTGCCCACCGCCACCCAGGTGGCATTCTTCGCGGCGGTCTCGCGGAACTCCTCGACCTTGTCGGGATAGTGACAGGCCGCGTGACGCCCCGGCCCCACGGAGGCGAGTGCCGGGTCCTCGGCGCGGCAGCGATCCGTGGCGAAGGGGCAGCGCGCGGCAAAGCGGCAGCCTTTGGGCGGGTCGAGCAGATCGGGCGGCGTCCCGGGGATCGAGATCAGCTCGCGCTGCGCGCCCTCGAGCGTGGGAAAGGCGTTGGTCAGCCCCATCGTGTAGGGGTGAAAGGGCTGGCCGAAGACCTCGCGCACCGGCCCGGTCTCCATGATCTTGCCGCCATACATCACCGCGACGCGGTCGCAGGTCTGCACCACCACGGAAATGTCGTGGGTGATGAACAGCAAGCTCATGCCCCGCTCGCGGCGCAGCCGGCCGAGCCGGGCCAGGATCTGCGCCTGGGTGACCACATCGAGCGCGGTGGTGGGCTCGTCGGCGATCACGAGGCGCGGCTCGAGGGCCATCGCCATCGCGATCACCGCGCGCTGCTTCATGCCGCCCGACATCTCATGCGGATAGGCGCGCAGCCGCGCGGGATCGATGCCTACGGTCCGGAACAGATCCGCCGCCCGTGCCAGCCCCTCCTTGCGGTCGATGCGGATATGCGCCTGCATCGCCTCGAGGATCTGATCACCCACGCGGTATACCGGGTCGAGCGCGTTCATCGCGGCCTGGCTGATCCAGGCAATGTCGTTCCAGCGCACGCGGCGCATCGCTTCGCCCTTGAGCGGGACGAGATCGGTGCCGGCGAAATCGATCCGTCCGCGCGGGATCTCCCCGTTGGGCGGCAGCAGCTTGAGCATCGCCTTGGCCGCAGTTGTCTTGCCGCAGCCCGACTCGCCCACCAGCCCCAGCGCCTCGCCCGGTGCGATGGAGAAATCGATCCCGTCCACGGCCCGCACCGGCCCCGCCCCGGTACGGTAATGGATCGCGAGATCCTCGACACTCAGCAGCTTGTCACTCATTGACGGGCCCGCAATCTGGGGTTGGCGATCACTTCGAGCGAGCGCGAGATGAAGAACACCGACATCACGGTGAGCATGATGAAGGCCCCCGGCGGCAGGTTCCACCACCACGCCGTGCGCCACGCCCCCGACAGCCGCGCATCGTGCAGGATGCCGCCCCAGCT
>PWLT01000109.1 GCA_003558415.1 Hyphomicrobiales bacterium | reverse complement strand
TTCATGTGGCCGCACGAATCATCTCCGTCTGGATTGGTCGCTTGATGATTATCATGCCCGGGCTTGATATTGCGACAGCCTCGACATGAATTTCCCGGCCCACGCTGGCGACGAAATCGGGTACAGCGGAAAACACCCCTCAAACCATGTCGGATTTTCGTGTGCCCCCGCGCGGTATTTGATCTGCGTCAAACTTTTCGCAGGCACCTTCCTCCCATTGAAGGCACCCAAGCCAGCGCATGCCGCGCAAGCAGCCGGAGCCAGACAATGGAAGTGATGCTCGCCTATGATCACTCGCGAAACGCCCGCATCGCCCTTGATGCGGTGAAGCGGCTTTTCGCCGATGCCAAGCCCTCCATCACCCTGATCTCGGTGATCGAGGAGCCCGGCAGCGCCACCTCCGCCTCGGACGATCTGTTCGAGCAGCAATATGCCGAGCAGAAGGCCGGCACCGACGCCGCCGCCGCCGAGCTGACCGCGGCTGGGTTCTCCACGCGTGTGCTGGTGGCGAAGGGCGACGCGCGCAAGATGATCCTGCGCGCCACCGAGGAGCGAAAACCCGACATCCTGGTCATGGCACGCCACTCGCACAAGCCCGACAACGGACCATTCAATTTCATCACCCGCAAGCTCGACGCGCTGGTCGAGGAGTTCGATCACATGACCTTCGGCTCGGTGAGCGCGTTCCTCGCGCGCCGTGTCCAATGTCCGCTGCTGATCATTCCCACCCACGCCGAATAGGCAGGCGCGACACAGCCCGCCCTTTGAGCCGCGAAACAGAGAATTTTCAGGATCCGAAGAGATGAAAGTCAGCGATATCTTCCGGTTCAGGAACCGTGAAATCAAGGCGCTCCATCTGACCTGGATCGCCTTCTTCATCAGCTTCTATGTCTGGTTCAACATGGCGCCGCTGGCGTCCTCGATGCTGCGCTCGGCCGACTGGCTGACGCGCGACGACATTCGCCTCTTCGCCATCGCCAATGTCGCGCTGACCATCCCCGCACGCATCATCGTGGGCATGGCGCTCGACCGTTTCGGCCCGCGCCGGGTGTTTTCGGTCCTGCTGGTGGTGATGTCGCTGCCCACCTTCGTCTTTGCCTTCGGCGACACGCGCGAAGTGCTGTTCATGTCGCGGCTGGTGATGTCGTCGATCGGGGCGAGCTTCGTGGTCGGCATTCACATGACCGCGCTGTGGTTTCGCCCGCGCGACATCGGCTTTGCCGAGGGGTTCTATGCCGGCTGGGGCAATTTCGGCTCGGCCGCGGCGGCGCTGACGCTGCCCACCATCGCACTGACCATCTATGGCGGCGACGACGGCTGGCGCTGGGCGATCGCCACCTCGGGGGTGGTGATGGCCGCCTATGGCGTCTTCTACTGGTTCGCCATCACCGACGGACCCACCAAGGACACCCACAAGAAACCGCGCAAGGCCGCGGCACTGGAGGTGTCGAGCTGGGGCGATCTGGTGCTGCTGTGCATCTTCATCGTGCCGATGGTCGGGATCCTCTCGATCCTCGTCTATCGCATCCAGTTGATGGGCTACATCGACACGATGACGGCGACCATCTGCTATCTGGCCATCATTGTCGTGGTGATCTACCAAATCGTGCAGGCGCTGCGGGTCAACATCCCCATTCTCAAGCAGGGCGTGCCCGAGGACGACAAGTATCCGTTCAAGTCGGTCGCCGCGCTCAACGCCACCTATTTCGCCAATTTCGGCGCCGAACTCGCGGTGGTGTCGATGCTGCCGATGTTCTTCGAGGAAACCTGGGGCGTGGGCGCCGCGGTCGCGGGGATGCTCGCCGCCTCCTTTGCCTTCGTCAACCTGTTCGCGCGCCCCATGGGGGGGCTGGTCTCCGACCGTTTCGGCAACCGCCGCTTCGTGATGCTGGCCTACATGTTCGGCATCGGCCTGGGCTTCGTGCTCATGGGGCTGCTCGACAGCAACTGGCCGCTGATCGTCGCGGTCGCGATCACCATCATGTGCTCGTTCTTCGTGCAGGGCGCGGAAGGTGCGACCTTCGGCATCATCCCCTCGATCAAGCGGCGCGTGACGGGGCAGATCTCGGGCATGGCGGGGGCCTACGGCAATGTCGGCGCGGTCTTCTACCTCTTCGTCTTCATGTTCGTCACACCGTCGCAGTTCTTCTTCATCATCGCTGCGGGCGCCTTCATCAGCTGGCTGATTTGCTACTTCTGGCTGCAGGAACCCGAGGGCGGCTTCGACGACGAATATGTCATCTCCTCGGTGGACGAGGCCATCGCGCGTGAGGCGAAGGAGAAGCGCGAGGCGGAGTTGGCCCTCGCCCGCGTCTTCGCCGGTTCCGAAAAGGTGGCCCTGGCCGAAAGGGGGTCGGGCCTGACCGTCACGGCCCGCTTCCGCGATCTCGACGAACTCAAGGCACTGCTCAAGCGTCTCGGACACGACAGCTCCGAGGCGCGGGCGAAGTGAGCTTGGCAAATCGGGGTGGCCCGTCCCCGGACCGGCTGCCCACGCAACGAAAGGACAGACGATGTCTGCAGACAAGGCCAATCCGGTAAGAACCCCCGGTACCTGGTTGGAACGCTGGGACCCCGAAGACCAGACGATGTGGGACGGCGGCGGCTCGCGCCTGGCCTGGACCACGCTGGTGCTGACCACGGCGGCTCTGACCATGGCACTCATCACCTGGTTCCTGGTCTC
>PWLT01000225.1 GCA_003558415.1 Hyphomicrobiales bacterium | reverse complement strand
GGGACCTCGAAGAGCCAAGTTTCGCGGCTGTGCGAGGAGATCGACGAGCGGGTGCAGGTGTTCCTGAACCGGCCTCTCGAAGGGGACTGGCCCTTTCTGTGGCTCGACGCCACCTACGTGAAGCTGCGCGAGGGCGGGCGGATCGTCTCCATGGCCGTGGTAGTGGCCGTGGCAGTGAACAGCGACGGGCGGCGCGAGATCCTGGGGATTACCGTAATGCCTTCGGAAGCCGAGACGTTCTGGGCCGACTTTCTCCGCTCATTGACCCGACGCGGCCTGCGGGGCGTGCAGCTGGTGATCAGCGACGCCCATGAGGGCCTCAAGGCCGCCACACGCAAGGTCCTCGGCGCGGGCTGGCAACGCTGCCGCGTGGGGCTGTTGAAAAACCGTTCGATCGCTGATTCACTTTTGGTGAGGGAATGCGTTGGAGGGCGGCATGATCGGCAGTCAGAACCGCGATCAGCTTGAGTTTTTCTTATGCGGCACTCTGCGTGACCTCATTCCCGACGACCACATTCTGGCGCGGGTGGACCGGGTTCTCGATCTCGGTTGGCTCAATGCCGATGTGGCCGACCTCTACGCGCCCGGTCTTGGTCGCCCAGGTGTCGCACCGGAAGCAGCCGTGCGGCTGATGCTGGCAGGATTTCTGCTCGGAATCGTGCATGATCGGCGGCTGATGCGTGAGGCGCAGGTCAACCTGGCGATCCGCTGGTTCGCCGGTTACGGGCTTCACGAGCGGTTGCCCGACCACTCTTCGCTGACGCGCATTCGCCAGAGGTGGGGCGTCGCGCGGTTTCGCCGTATCTTCGAGCGAACGGTGCAGGCCTGCGTCGCGGCAGGCATCGCGAAGGGCGAGGTCGTTCACGTGGATGCCTCCCTGATCCGCGCCGACGTGGCGTGGGAGAGCCTGGCCGTGCGCCATGTCGATGCTGTCACCCATGCGAACGGCGACGGGGCGGACGGCGATCGGATCGCCGAGCAGGAGGGGCTGCGGAAGTCGAAGAAGACCGGCAAGTTCAAGAAGGTCTGTCTCACCGATCCAGACGCGACCATGGCGACCAGTGGCCGCAACCGTAGACTGGAACCCAGCTACAAGCAGCATGGTGCGGTCGACGACGCATGTGGCGTTATTCTCGATGTCGAGGTCACGACGGGCGAGATCAACGAAGGACAGGCGATCCTCGACCGGCTCGATGCGGTGGCCGCACTCACGGGCGCCAGCATCGGAACCGTGACCGCGGATGCCGGCTATGCCTATGCGAAGGTCTTCGCCGGGTTGGAGGCACGCACGATCACGGGTGTCATCCCCACCAAGGCGGAGCCGATCCGCTCGAAGGTGCCGCTCAGGCGGTTCCGCTACGATGCGCAGCACGATCTGGTCAAGTGCCCGCGCGGCAAGATCCTGCGGCCCAACAAGGCCAGGATCGACCACGGCCGGTTCTTCGCCTCGAAGGCGCGGGATTGCCGGGGCTGCGATCTGGCCGCCCTCTGCCTCTCGCCCTCACGCGCGACCAAATCGCTCGTCATCGTCCACGACTATCCGGCATTGCTGCGCGCCCGGCGACGCCGCGAGCGCTGGAGCGAGGAAGACAATCGGCTCTACCGCCGCCATCGCTGGCGATCCGAGGGGTTTCATGGTGAAGCGAAGACCTGGCATGGCCTCGCCCGCGCGGTGCGGCGCGGGCTCGACAACATGCGCGTTCAATCCTTCCTCACAGCCGCCGCCATCAACCTCAAGCGGCTCGCCGCCGCCTTTCTGGCGATCATTTGCGACCTCATTGTCCGACAGCGCTCCTGGAGCCAGCCGATCCACACCTGAACGCTGGTGTCAGCGCCTTTCGAAACTCGACAGCCCGAAAACGCCCCCGGCTTCGAAGTCGAAAAAACCCACCGCCTTACCAGCATTCTTCAACAGCCCCCGCGTGCATTTCATGCGCAACCTGCTGGGGCGCGTGAGCAAGGCCAACAAGCCGGTGGTCAGCGCGGTGGTGAAGACCGTCTTCGCCGAGACCGACCGCGATCAGGCCCATGCCCGCTGGCGCGAGGTCGCCGACAGCCTGCGCGACCGGTTCCGTGACGTGGCCGAGCTGATGGACGAGGCGGAGCACGACGTGCTGGCCTACATGGCCTACGACGAGAGCCTGCGCACGAAGCTGCACAGCACCAACCCGCTGGAGCGCGTCAACAAGGAGATCAAGCGGCGCACCAATGTCGTCGGGATCTTCCCCAACCGCGAGGCGGTCATCCGCCTCGTCGGCGCGCTCATGCTCGAACAGAACGATGAGTGGGCCGTCTCCCGCCGCTACATGCCGGTGGAAAAGCTGACCGCCATATGCAACGATGCCGACGCGGCGACGATGATCGCCGCACAGTGAACGAGCGACCCCGGCTATGAAGAAGCAGGTGGAAGCCAGTTCCTACACCACCTCCCGGGTCACTATCGGAGGGAGTCCTCGCTGGGGAAGACCCTGACCTTGGCCGTGCGGCGCTTCAGCTCTTGCTGCACCGCGCGCTCCATCGGGTTCGAGGTACGCAGTCGGCGGCGGTGCGGCTCGGGGAGTGTGAAGACGGCCAGGCCCTCGGGCACGTTCTCCTCCAGCCACTTCGCCAGCTTCGGTGCGCTGTCGCGGTAGCTGGCGACCAGTTCGGCCAGCGAGGTCTCGGCCTTGGCCAGCGTGCCTGCG
>PWLT01000102.1 GCA_003558415.1 Hyphomicrobiales bacterium | reverse complement strand
TGTCGGTGGAGCTGACGACCCCCAGCGCATCGGGCCCCGCCAGCACGCCCACGGCGATGAAGGCGACCACCAGCGGCTGACGCGCCAGCATGCCGAGAAACCCCACACCCGCCGCCAGCAGCACGAGCACGGCGATCTCGTAGAAGACCAGATCGAAGGCGATGTCCATCCGCGTCGTCTCCCGGCCGGGCGCAAGGGCTTGTGGCGCCGATTCTGTTGGCGGCGCGATCAGGGCAGCGCGGGGCGCCTGGCGACAGGATCGGCGCCGCCCAACTGCTTTCTCGAAGGATTAGGGCGCGCCGCGCTGCAATGCAACAGCGGGTCGCGAAACCATCGCCGCAAACGAAAAAGGCCGCAACCCGAGGGTTGCGGCCGAAACATCCAAGCCCGAAAGATTCACGCAGCGCGCGACAGCAGAACCTCGTCGACCTGCTTCTGCGCGCCGATCTCGTCGGTGCCGCTGACGGCGGCGACCTCGCGGGTCAGCCGCTCCAGCGCCGCCTCGTAGAGCTGGCGCTCGGAATAGGACTGCTCACGCTGATCGTCGCTGCGGTGCAGATCGCGGACCACCTCGGCAATCGACAGCAGATCGCCGGAATTGATCTTCTGCTCGTATTCCTGAGCGCGGCGCGACCACATCGCCCGCTTGACCCGCGCCTTGCCCTTGAGGGTCTCGAGCGCGGTGGAGACGATATCAGGGGTCGAGAGCGAGCGCATTCCGACCTCGCTGGCCTTGTTGGTTGGCACGCGCAGGGTCATCTTGTCCTTCTCGAAGGAGATCACGAACAGTTCGAGCTGAAGCCCGGCGATTTCCTGCTCTTCGATCGAGATGATGCGCCCCACGCCATGCGCGGGATAGACCACGAAATCGTTCGGGCGGAATTCGGATTTTTTCGCTTTTGTCATTCAGTTTCTTCCTCACAAGGCACCCTGTGTCCGAGGGCCCTGGCGACGCCTCCACGTCGCGGCAATCGACATTGCCGCGTCCTGGATCGACTGGCGCTAAAAAAACACCGGGCAGGTGGCAGTCCTGCCGATGCGAGTCAGGTCTCGAACGCGATAGCAAAGACATATATAGCACAAAAATGCCGCGAATCAAAGCCCCGCGCCGCGGCGCGGCACGGCGACGCCGCGTCAGGCGCCGCCGCTGCGCTACTCAGCCGCCTTCGCCCGGCGCCTCGGAGAAGTATTTCTCCAGCTTGCCCTCCTCGCCGTCGCGCTCCTCGGCCTCGGGAAGGGGATCCTTCTTGGAGATGATGACCGGCCAGGCCTCGGAGAACTTGCGGTTGAACTCGACCCATTTCTCCATGTCGGGCTCGGTATCGGGGCGGATCGCATCGGCGGGGCACTCGGGCTCGCACACGCCGCAATCGATGCATTCGTCGGGGTGAATGACCAGCATGTTCTCGCCCTCATAGAAGCAGTCCACCGGACAGACCTCGACACAGTCGGTATACTTGCAGGCGATGCAGTTGTCGGTCACCACATAGGTCATCCGGCCTTCCCCTTCCTTGGCGCACCGGTGAAGTAATCCGGGCAGCCGGATCATTCAAGCGAGGAACGCCGCGCGCGGTCATAGCTGCGGCGCTCCTTGCCGCTCGGCCGCCCGCCCGCGCGGGGCTCGGGGGTGCCGGGCTCACGCGAGGGGGTCTGGGGCGAGAGATCGTCATAGAGCGTACGCGCCTCCGCCGCCGGGCCGCGCCGAAGCGCGAGCGCAAGGATGCGCACCACCCGCACCCGACGTCCCTGCATGAAGGTCAGCGTGTCGCCCGGCCCCACCGCCTGCGCGGGCTTTCCCGCCCGCGCGGCGTTCACCCGCACATGGCCCGCCGCGATCTCGCGCGCAGCGATGCCGCGGGTCTTGAAGAACCGCGCCTGCCAGAGCCACTTGTCCAGCCGGCCGGTGAGACGAGGGTCCGTCACGGTATCCTCTGCGTCATCACATGCCACATGTCTGTTGCCCCTGATCGAGCAACCCGAGGTGAGGAAATATCGTTGAGCGCGGGTCGCGCATTCTGGCATTTCCACTTGATGCGGGCCTTGGTGTCCGAGGCCCTTGTCTCTTGTCGATCCTCACGAGGATGGCGCTGACGGATTGCAGGAGGGCATCCTCTTTCGGGAAGACCATGACCTTGGCGGCGCGTCGTTTCAACTCCTGCCGCACTGCGCGCGCACCAGCGTGGTCCTCGGAGGCGATGAACTCCACATCGCGCAGACCGCAGGCGACCAGGCGTTCAAGGAAGCCCCGCCAGTGGATCTCGGCCTCCGAGGGACGGACACAAACCCCCAGCATGCGACGGCGCTCATGGAATGTCACGATGGCCCGCCCTGCTGGGGCGGGCCCCGGCCGGGGCTCACGACTCCGACCCAGGGCGAATTTCCAATAACCGGCAACGCCCGGGCGCTCGCCTTGCATCCCCGATTTCACCCTGTCGCACCGTCGCGCCGCGTATGACGCGCCGCGAACCTGCAGTCTTCTTCGTGAAAATATCCCCGCCGGAGGCGTCCGACCTCGGCCATCGCGGGGCTCCATGCGTGTTCATCGCGGCGATGGCGGCCTGCTTCGCTTCCCACGGATGGACGGCAACGCACGCTCGAAAGAGTGCCTTGCAATGCCCGGGCGCGATTACCGCCGCGCGGGCGCTGCGCGCGTGAACAGCCCGAGCAAGGCCATCCCCGCAAACAG
>PWLT01000459.1 GCA_003558415.1 Hyphomicrobiales bacterium | reverse complement strand
GATCGTGATCGACCGCGCGCGCGGGCTGCACATGAAGGTGCTCGCCTATGACCCCTTCCTCAGCGAGGAGCGCGCCACCAAGCTCGGCGTGACCAAGGTTGAGCTTGACGAGCTGCTGGGGCGGTCCGACTTCGTCACCCTGCATGTGCCGCTGACCGACAAGACCCGCAACATCCTCTCGAAAGAGAACATCGCAAAGATGAAGAAGGGCGCGCGCATCATCAACTGCGCCCGCGGGGGGCTGGTGGACGAGGCTGCAGCGGCCGAGGCGCTCAACTCCGGCCATCTGGCCGGTGCGGCCTTCGACGTCTTCACCGAGGAGCCGGCCACCGAGAACCCGCTTTTCGGCCTGCCCAACGTGGTCTGCACCCCGCATCTGGGCGCGGCCACGACCGAGGCGCAGGAAAACGTCGCCCTGCAGGTGGCCGAGCAGATGTCGGACTACCTGCTCACCGGCGCGGTGCAGAACGCGCTCAACATGCCCTCGGTGACCGCCGAGGAAGCAGCGGTGATGGGGCCGTGGCTGAAACTCGCCGGGCATCTGGGCGCCTTTGTCGGCCAGATGACGGATGAGCCGATCAAGGCGATCAACATCCTCTATGACGGCATCGTCACGGGGATGAACCTCGAGGCGCTCAACTCCGGCGTGATCTCGGGCGTGATGAAGGTCGCCAACCCGGATGTGAACATGGTCTCCGCCCCGGTTGTGGCGCGCGAGCGCGGCATCAAGCTCTCGACCACGCGGCAGGAGAAATCAGGCGTTTTCGACGGCTACATCAAGCTCACCGTGGTCACGGATTCGCGCGAGCGCTCCATCGCGGGGACGGTCTTCTCCGACGGCAAGCCGCGTTTCATCCAGATCAAGGGCGTGACCATCGACGCCGAGGTGGGCCGCCACATGCTCTACACAACCAACGAGGACGTGCCCGGCATCATCGGCACGCTGGGCCAGACGATGGGTGAAAGCGGCGTGAACATCGCCAACTTCACGCTCGGGCGGTCGGGCTCGGGCAAGGACGCCATCGCGTTGCTCTATCTGGACGATAATCCGCCCCAGGAGGTGCTCGAGAAGCTGCGCGCAACGGGGCTGTTCCGTCAGGTCCGCCCGCTGCAGTTCGAGGTGAGTTGAACGCAAACGCCGGCGCACACAAGGTGGCGCCGCGATCCGGGCGGGAACAGAAAAGGCCCCGGCACCTGGCCGGGGCCTTTCGGTCGTTTGGCAGGTCGCCGTTCAGCGCGGCTCGAACTTGCCGATGGGAAGTTTCAGGTAGCTGTGCCCGTCGCTTTCCGGCTCGGGCAGGCGGCCGCCGCGAATGTTGACCTGAAGCGCGGCGAGCATCCGCGCGGGCAGTTTCAGCGTTCCGTCGCGGGCATCGCGGGTGCGGATGAACTCCTCCTTGGTGATGCCGTCCTTGACGTGCTTGTTGCGCGCGCGGTGTTCGTCCACCGTGGCCTCGAATTTCGGCGCTTCACCCTCCTCCGGGTAGTCGTGGCCCACGAACAGCCGCGTGTTGCCCGGCAGGTCGAGGATCTCGCGGATCGACTTCCAAAGCACCTCGGACGAGCCACCCGGAAAGTCGGCGCGCGAGGTGCCCGATTCGGGGTACATCAGCGTGTCGTGCACGAAGGCCGCATCGCCCGCCACATAGGTGATCGAGCCCAGCGTGTGACCGGGTGAGAACAGCACCTTCACCATGATGTTGCCGACCTCGAACTCGTCGCCTGAATGGAACAGCTTGTCCCACTGGCTCCCGTCGGTGGGGAAGTCCTCGGGCAGATTGTAGATGCCCTTCCACAGCTTCTGGATGTCGCGCACCTTCTCGCCGATGGCACGCGGCACGCCGCCGAGCTGCTCGGCGATGTAGGGCGCGGATGAGAAGTGGTCGGCATGCGGGTGGGTGTCGAGCACCCAGACCACGTCGATGCCGGTTTCCTTGACATAGGCGAGGATCTCGTCGGCGCTATCGGTCGTGACGGCGCCGGCCTCGGGGTAGAAGTTCCACACCGGGTCCACGATGGCGCCCTTCATCGTCGCGGGATCGTGGAAGACATATTGCAGGCTGCCCGTGGGGCGGTCGAAGAACGCCTTCACGACGGGCGAGGTGGTGACTTCGGTGTCAATGGTCGGAGCGGTCGTCATTTCATATTCTCCTGTCTGCATTCGTTGGCAGAATACATATCATATATCGAATATGTTTCAAGGGGGGAATTCGAAATCAGGGCGCCGCATTGGGCCGGCGCCCCGCAAGCACTTGGTTACACGGGTTTTCCGAGTTCCTTCGCATGCAGCCAGTCGGCGTGCTTCGGCGCGCGCTTGGTCTGGCTCCACTCCTCAAGCATGTCCCATTTCACTTCGTCCATCTTCTCAAGCATCGCCTCTTCCTCGGGATCGGGGCAGGCCAGCTCGACCCGGTGGCCGGACGGGTCGAAGAAATAGATCGAGTGGAACAGGGAATGATCGGTCACGCCAAGAACCTCGACGCCGTTCTTCTCCAGATGCTCCTTGTAGGCCAGCAGCGCCTCGCGGTCCTTGACCTTGAAGGCGATGTGCTGGACCCATTCGGGCGTGTTCGGGTCGCGCCCCATCTCGGGCTTGGTGGGCAGTTCGAAGAAGGCCAGGACGTTGCCCTGCCCGGCATCGAGGAAGATATGCATGTAGGGGTCGGGCTCATGGGTCGAGGGCACGCGGTC
>PWLT01000357.1 GCA_003558415.1 Hyphomicrobiales bacterium | reverse complement strand
TGCATCGCCGCCACGGCGGGCGCGGGATCGGGCGCGCCCAGCAGCCGGCGCATTTCCGCCCCCACCCGCTCGCGCGAGAGCGTGTCGAGCCCCTCCGCCTGCGCGGCGCAGGCGGCAAGACCATCGGCGTCCGGCCCCTCCTGCGGGTCGCCATACCAGGCGAAGAAGCGGAAGAATCGCAGGATGCGCAGGTAATCCTCGCGAATACGGTTCTCTGCCGTGCCGACGAAGCGTACCCGGCGCGCGGCGAGGTCGTGCAGCCCCATGTCGAGTGGGTCTCGCACCTCGCCCCGGGGGGTTGCGTAAAGCGCATTCATGGTGAAATCGCGCCGGCGCGCATCCTCGTGCAGATCGTCGGAATAGGCGACGACGGCGTGGCGGCCGAAGGTCTCCACGTCGCGGCGGAAGGTGGTGACCTCATGGGGCACGCCCCCGGCGATCACGGTGACGGTTCCGTGGTCGCGTCCGGTTGCGACGGCGCGCAGCCCGGCATTCACGGCCAGCTCACACACGCGGTCAGGATGGGCATCGGTGGCGATATCCACATCGGCGACCGGCTGGCCCAGCAGCGCGTTGCGCACGCAGCCGCCGACGAACAGCGCCTGATGGCCTGCGCATTCGAGCGTCGCGCAGACGGCCTGGGTATGGCGGGCCTCCAGCCAGGCACCGGTGATCTTCATACGGCGCGTCTCATCGGGTGGTCCTCAACTGCGCATCTGTTCGGCCAATGCGCGCAGGATGCGCGCGGTCGCGCCCCAGATGTAATACGGCCCCCAGGTGACAGTATAGTAGCGTCGCCACTGGCCCAGCCAGCGCCGCCGCTCGACGTGATAGCGCGTCGGATCGACCAGATGCGCCAGCGGCACGGTGAAGACCTCATCGACCTCGCCGGCCTCGGGCACCGGGTCGAGCCGCCCGTGAACCCGCGCAAGGAAGGGCGCGACGGTGAAGCCGGTCACCGTCTCATGGACGGGCAGGGCGCCCAGGATCTCCACGCTCGCGGGGTCGAGCCCGACCTCCTCCTGCGCCTCGCGCAGCGCCGTTTCGGCAAGCCCGTCATCGCACGGCTCGGGTTTGCCGCCGGGAAAGGCGACCTGACCGGGATGATGCGCAAGCCGCGAGGAGCGCTTGGTCAGGATCACCTCCGGGCGCCCGTCGCGCCTTCCGGGCTGGACCGCCACCAGAACCGCCGCCGGGCGCAGCTTGCGCCCCGGGGGCAGCTTCACCTCGGGGTTGAGGTCGAAATCCGTCGATGGCGGCGCGGGGCGCGCCAGCGCGCGGCGCAGCGCCGCCATCGGGTCGTGCTCATCCACGGGCGCGGCGTCCATGGCTGTCCTGACCGCGCGGCAGATCGAGCGTGGCCTCGGAACCCAGCGCACGGGGGTCGAACTCGTAATGCGCGCCGCAGAACTGGCAGTCGGCGGTCACCACACCGGCCTCGGTGGTCATGGTTGCAATGTCGGCGGCGGAATAGACCGAGAGCGAATCGCGCACCTTGTCGGGCGAGCAGGTGCAGCCGAACTGCACCGGCTGAGGGTCGAAGACGCGGGGGCTTTCCTCATGGAACAGCCGCACCAGAAGCTCGGTCGCCTGCACCTTGGGGCCGACAAGCTCGGCATGCTCGACCGTGTCGAGCAGCATGTTAGCGCGGCTCCAGTTCTCTTCCTCGTCGCCGTGGAGCATGTCGGCGGCATCGAGCAACCCGCCATCGCCGGAGCCCCCGCCCCGCGCATGGGGTGAGCCCTTGGGCAGATGCTGGAGCATCACGCCGCCCGCGCGCCAGGCGCCGGACGCGTCACGGCCGAAGCTCACTTCGAAACGGGTGGGAATCTGTTCGGACTGCGCGAAATAGGTCTGCGCGCAGGCCGCGAGCGAGCCGCCCGAGATCGGGGTGATGCCCTGATAGGGCGCCATGTCGCGACCCTGGTCGAGCACCAGCGCGAAATACCCCTCGCCCAACAGGTCGAAGGGGCGGGCGCCGGGCTCCACGCGCGTCGGATCAAAACCCGCCCAGGCACGGATGCGCGCGGGCGCCCCCTCATGGCTGGGGGCAAAGTAATCTGTGGCGATGACATGCGCCGGCCCCTGGGCGCGCACCTGCAGCGACAGCCGCCAGCGCAGCTTGATCGTCTGCCCGATCAGCGCAGTGAGCAGCGCGGCCTCGGCGACCAGCTTCTCGATCGGCTCGGGATAGGAATGCTGGGCGAGCACGGCATCGAGCACTCCGTCAAGCCGCGCGACCCGGCCCCGGATGTCGGGCCGGTCGAGCTGAAAGGGCAGGACCGTATCGTCCCAGGCGATCTGCGATCCGAGGGTCATGGACTTCCTTGCGCGGTCGGGTCAGGCATTGCAGAACACTCATATATGATCCGGGCCTTGCGGTCCAAGGGCCGGCACCGGCGACAAGTTCGAGGCAGGGGCAATGATTCCACGTTTCGGCGACCCGCGCGAGCGACGGCGCAGCTATCGTTTTCGCAGGGGCAGCTATGCGGTGCTCATCAGCGGCGGCTCGGTGCTGCTGACGCATCAGGCGGTACCCGTCCCCGAATATCAGCTCCCCGGCGGCGGCATCGATGCCGGCGAATCCGCGCTGCATGCCCTGCACCGCGAGGTGCGCGAGGAAACCGGCTGGCGAATCGCGCCGCTGCGCCGGTTGGGCGCCTTTCGCCGGTTCACCTACATGCCCGAATA
>PWLT01000146.1 GCA_003558415.1 Hyphomicrobiales bacterium | reverse complement strand
CGGCTCTACCGAACGGAACAGCCGCGCCAGCGTGGAGGCATCTCCCGCATCGCGATAGGCCTCGGCGGCCTCGGCGACGGCCTCGGCATCCAGATCGAAGGACTCGGTAAGCATCACGAAGAACTGCCGCCGCCCCTGCCCGTCAAGCCCGCGGTAGCGCGCCAGGATCTCGCGGCTGATCTGCATTCCCGACACCTCGCCGCGCTGCGAGAGCAGCGCGCGGCACAGCTCCTCGAGCGGGCGGTCGCCGGTGGGCCGGAACGGCCCGGCGCGGCGCTCGAAAAGCGTCGTCAGGATGTCGCCCAGAAATCCCGCGCGGTTCATCTGCGCTGCTCCCTTTCGTGCCGGCCGCAGGACCGGCGCATGGACTGAAGGGGTGATAATCACTTTGCCGCCACTGTTCCAGTGATCGCGCGGGCTTAATCCGATCCCGCCTGCCCCAGCACCTCGGTGATCGCGCGCGCCAGATCACCGCCGCGAAAGGGTTTGCCGACATGGCCATCGAATCCGCTGGCGCGGTATTCCGCCACCTGATGGGCCATCGCGTGGGCGGTGATGGCGAGGGCCGGTGCGGGAACCCGCGCATCCGCGGCCCTGTCGCGAATCTCCCGCAAGGCGGTGACGCCATCGATATCGGGCATCGAGATGTCGAGCAGCAGCACGTCGAAGCGCTCCGGCGCCCAGGCCTCGATCGCCTCGCGGCCATTGGCGACAAGGGTTACCTCGGCGCCGCGGCGTTCGAGCATCAGTTGCAACAGCTTGCGGTTGGTGGCGTTGTCGTCGGCAGCAAGCACCCGCCGCCCGCTCAGATCGGCCTCGGGCGCGGTCGCTTTCGCGGCCTTCCCGCGCGCGGGGACGGTCTCGGCCTCGGGCAGCGGAAGCTCGATCAGGATCGCCGTGCCCTCGCCCGGCGCGCTCTCGACGCTGATCCGCCCGCCCATGATCGACACGAGGCGGCGAACGATCGACATGCCCAGCCCGGTGCCCCCGAAACGCCGCGAAACCGACCCGTCGGCCTGCTCGAAAGCCTCGAACACCCGGTTCGCCTGCTCTGGCGTCATGCCGATTCCGGTATCGCGCACCTCGATACGCAGCGGCTCGGCCGGGGCACCGCCTATTGTCACGCGAACCGAGCCGCGTTCGGTGAACTTGATGGCGTTGCTGACCAGATTGTTGAGGATCTGCAGGATGCGGTGCGGATCGCCCTGGCGGGGGCTTTCTGCGCCTTCGCTCGCGGTGACCACCAGCTCCAGCCCCTCCTCCTGCGCGCCCAGCCCATGCAGCGCCGTGACCTGACCCGCCAGATCGGCGGGCGTGAAGGCAATGCGCTCCATGGCGAGCTTTCCCGCCTCGATCTTGGACATGTCGAGCACATCGTTGAGCGTTGCGAGCAAAACCTCCCCCGAAGCACGGATCGAGCGGATCATGCGCTTTTGCGACTCCTCGGAGAGCGCATCCTCAAGGACCTCCGCCATGCCGAGCACCCCGTTGAGCGGCGTGCGGATCTCGTGGCTGATATTGGCGAGGAAATGCGATTTTGCCTCACTGGCCGCCTCGGCGCGCGCGGCGGACTTGCGCAGCGCCTCCTCCCCCTCGACCTGGGCGGTGATGTCGGTGATCGAGCTGACGACGCTTGCGCGCATCGCCGGGCTGTCGATGGGGGCGGCATTGACCGACAGGAAGCGCCTTCCGCCATCGGGCCATTCGATCGCCAGGCGCAGATCGCGCACCGGCCCGCCGGAGTTCACCACCTTGTGGATCGGGCGCTCATCGTTGGGGTAGGGGCTGCGGTCGAGCCCGGTGATGCGCCACAGCGGCGTGTCGTAGCCATCGTCCCCCTCACTGCGCCGCAGCCCGAGGATGCGCTCGGCCTCCGAATTGGCGAAGATGATCCGCCCCTGCGCATCATGGGCCAAGATCCCCGCGATCGAGGTTTCCATCAGCAGCGCGAGATAGTCGCGCTCGGCGGTGAGCGTGGCTTCGAGTTTCTTGCGCTCCGTGATGTCGAGATGCACGCCCGAGATTTCCAGCGCCTCGCCGCTCGTGTCGCGCGCGGTCACGCGCCCGCGCGAGAGCACCCAGACCCACTGCCCGTCAGCGTGACGCATGCGCATCTCGGTCTCGAACTGGGTGGACTCGCCACGGATCAGCGCCGCGTCCCCGGATTCGAGCCGCGCGGAATCCTCCGGGTGGACGAGCCGGCGCAGCGCGTCACGGCGCAGCGGCTCGAAATCGGCGCGGCGGTAACCCAGCATCTCCGCCCAGCGGTCATTGATGCGGCTGAACCCCCCACGAACGTCGAACTGCCAGGTGCCGACCTGCGCGCCGGCGATGATGTCCTCGAGCCGCTGCTCGGCCTCCTTGAGGGGCGTGACGTCGAGATGCACACCAGCCATCAGCTCGGGCGTGCCATCGGCCGCGCGGCGCGCCACCCGGCCGCGCGACTGCACCCAGACCCAGTGCCCCGCCTTGTGGCGCATGCGCAGCAGATATTCGAACTGCGCGACCTCTCCGGCCAGCACGCGCTCGAGCCGCTTTTCCGCGCGCGCCAGATCGTCGGGATGGCACAGGCTGTGCCAAAGCTCGATCGTGGGCTCGCCCAGCTCCTCGAGCGTGTAGCCCGCGATCTCGGCCCAGCGTTCATTGATGATATTGCGCCCGCTGGGCAGGTGCCACTCCCAGGTGCCGGCCTCCGAGCCGTGGATGATATCGGCCAGCCGCCGCTGGGCATGCTTGAGCGCGGTGATGTCCTGGCGCATGCCGACGCGGCCGCCATCGGCAGTGGGCTTGTCGATCATGCGCAGCCACCGCCCGTCGGCCAGCGGCACCTCGAGATCCTTGCCATCGCCGGCATGGGCATCCAGCGAGCGCTGAAGCCAGTCTTCCTCATCGCCTGGCTTGACTCTATAGACGCCGCGTTCAAGCCCGGCGCGCACGATATCCTCGAAGCGCGCGCCCGGCACCATCATCTCGGCCATCTGTGGGTAGAACTCACGATAGCGCGCGTTGCACAGCACGAGCCGGTCATCGGCATCGTAATAGACGAAGGCGTCAGGCAGCGCCTCCACCGCCGCCATCAGCCGCTCACGCGCTTCGGTCGCCGCGCGCGCGGCGATTTCGCGTTCAACCTCGCGCGCCTTTCTTTCGCTGATATCGTCAATGAGGCTCCAGATCAGCCGGCGCCCGGCGCCGTCCACGACCGCGATGCCGTTGAGAAGCACCGGATAGCGGCTGCCATCCTTGCGGATATACTCCTTCTCGAACGGGCCATAACGCCCGGTCTCGCGCAACTGCTGCAGTGCCTGCGCCTCCATCTCGGCGTATTCGGGCGGCGTGATGTCCCAGTAGCTCAGGTCAAGGAGTTCCTCGCGGGAATATCCAGTCGGGGCGAGCAGCGCCGCGTTGACATCGACGAACTCGCCGGTTTCAAGATCGTTGAGCGCCAACCCGATCGGCGAGAGCTCGAACAGCCCCTTGAGCAGGCTCTCGCGGTAGCGCAGCGCCTCCTCGGCCCTCACGCGGTCGGTGACGTCGCGCAGAACGAACAGGTAGCCGGGGCCGTCTTCGCTCGCCTCGCCCGGACGCAGCGCTGCCGTCACCTCGAGCCAGTACTCGCCCTCCGGCAACCGCACACGCGAGAGCCGCGACGCGGTGCCGCCATGCAGCTCCACCTCGCGCATCATCTCGCGGCGCTCGGCGGCGGTTTCGGCGGGCAGCACCTCTTCGAGGCTGCGCCCGACCACCTGATCGGACCGGAACGGAAAACTCCCGTTCGCCCCGGCATGGTAGCCCCTGTAGCGCCCCTCGGCATCGACGTCCGCGATCAGCTCGGGAACCGCGGCCAGCGTCGCGGAAAGCCGCTCGCGCGCGCGCAGCGCCTCCTCCTCGACTGCCTTGTGCGCGGTGATGTCGGTCTCGATCGAGATGAAACCGATCGGCTCGCCCGCCGTGTCGAATTGCGGGTGGATGTTAACATCGACCCAGTAATGCTCCCCGCTGCGGCTGCGGTTGAGGATCTCGGCGCGCACCGGCCTGCCGGCTTCGAGCGCGGCGCCGATGCGCGCGACGGTCTCCGGGTCGGTGTCAGGGCAACGGGTCAGCTCACCGGGGTTGCGCCCCACAGCTTCGGCCAGCGCATATCCGGTGCGCGCTTCGAAGGCCGGGTTGACCCAGACGATGCGATGCTGCGTGTCGGTGATCACCAGAAGGTTGGTCATGTAATGCGCGACATCGCCCAGGCGGCGCAGATCGGGCGGCGAGAGCGGTAGGCCGGGCTCCTCGGGCCGGGCCAATTCGCGGGCGATCAGATACATGAAGGCGCCCGACTCCGCCTTGCCCGCAGCGCTGGCCGAAAGCCGCCAGTCGAGCCTGCGAAAGCCGCCCGCGCCATGGCGGAAGCGCGCCGTGACTGTGGCTCCCGCCTCGCCGGGCTCGCGCAGCGCGGCGGCCAGCGCGGGGACGTCTTCTGGGTGCAGGAAATCACTCAGAGCGCGGCCGCCCAACTGTTCGGGCGCCCATCCCAGCGACGTCTCCCAGGCCCGGTTGGCATGCACGATCCCGCCCTGTGCATCGGCCATCAGCGCCATGTCTGAAAGATGCTCGAAGAAGTCGCGAAACGCATCGCCCTCGCCCGCTCCGGGGTGCGCGTCCGCTGCCCTTTCCATCCGCGTTCCCTGCGCCATCCTCCCGCCCCGTCCTCATGCCCCGCCACGCCGGAGCGGCAAGTGATCTGCGTAGCACATCATGCCGGGCGATGTTAAGAAACCGCGAAACCCACTCGGGCCGGTGGCGCGGCGACCGCGTCAAGGGCACATGACGGCTGGACAGCCCCGCGCGGCTTGGCGAATGTCGTCGCTGCCCGGCGCCGCGTCGGGATGATCGGGAGAGACCGGCCGCATGACCCGCAAGATCCCCACGCATGAGGCCACCTATGCAAGGCTGTGCGCGATGCTGCTTTTCGGCCGCCTCATCCCCGGTCAGGCGGTAACCATCCAGGGGCTGGCCGACGAGATCGGCGGCGGCATGACCCCCGTGCGCGAGGCCATCCGGCGGCTCAGCGCCGAAGGGGCGCTCACGCATCAGGGAAACCGGCGCATCAGCGTTGCGCGCCTCGACGCGCGCCAGCTCGATGAGCTGCGCTACGCGCGGCTGGCCATCGAGCCGCGCATCGTCGAGTTGGCCGCGCCGGAACTCGATGCGGCACTGGTCGCCCGGTTGGCCGGGATCGACCGGCAGCTCGACGCGGCCATCGCGGCAGGCGATGTGCTGGGCTATCTGGAGGCCAATCACAGGTTCCATTTCACGCTCTACGAGGCCGCCGGCGCGCAGGTGCTCACCGCGATCGCGCGCGGGCTCTGGCTGCGCTTCGGCCCCTCGCTGCGCGTGGTTTTTCAAAGCTTTCGCGCGGGCGAGTTGCCCGACCGGCATCGCGACGCGCTGGCCGCCATTGAAGGCGGCGATCACGCCGGTCTGGTAGCCGCGATGCGCGCCGACATCAATCAGGGCATCGAGCGGGTGGGCGCGGCAATCCAGGCCGGCGAAATTTGATCAAATTGCCTTGACGGTCTCCGCGCGCTCCGTATGGTGCACCCGACCCCGCCGCTGCGAGCACCATCCGGGCGCGACGCAACCGGCGGGTTTGCCTATCGGGGAGCGCGCAAATGCGGCAGATCAGCAATCACCTACCCACCGCCGAGCTTCAGGCGCTCGACGCCGCGCATCACATGCACCCCTTCACCGCCAACGGGGCGCTGGCGGACAAGGGCGTGCGCGTGATCACCCGCGCCTCGGGCGTGCATCTGACCGACTCCGAGGGCAACGAGATCCTCGACGCCATGGCCGGGCTGTGGTGCGTCAATATCGGTTATGGCCGCGAGGAACTGGCCGAGGTGGCGGCGCGGCAGATGCGCGAGCTTCCCTATTACAACACCTTCTTCCAGACCACGCATGTGCCCGCCATCGCCCTGGCCGCGCGCATCGCCGAGCTCGCGCCCGGCGATCTGAACCATGTCTTCTTCGCCTCCTCCGGCTCGGAGGCCAATGACACCAATATCCGCATGGTGCGCCGCTACTGGGAGCTGATGGGCAAGCCGGAAAAGACCGTGTTCATCAGCCGCAAGAACGCCTATCACGGCTCGAGCATGGGCAGCGCCAGCCTGGGCGGCATGGCGGCAATGCATGCGCAGGGCGGCCTTCCGATCCCCGGTATCGTGCATATCGATCAGCCCAACTGGTACGCCGAGGGCGGCGAGATGAGCCCCGAGGAGTTCGGCCGCGCCCGCGCGCGCCAGCTTGAGGACAAGATCGCGGAGCTGGGCGAGGACAGAGTGGCGGCCTTCATCGCCGAGCCCGTTCAGGGCGCGGGCGGCGTGATCATCCCACCCGAAAGCTACTGGCCCGAGATTCAGCGCATCTGCGACGCCCATGAGATTCTGCTGATCGCCGACGAGGTGATCTGCGGCTTCGGGCGCACCGGCAACTGGTTCGGCAGCCAGACGCTGAATATCCGCCCCGACATCATGACCATCGCCAAGGGCCTGTCCTCGGGCTATGCGCCTATCGGCGGCTCGGTCGTCTCCGACGCGGTGGCCGAAGTGATCGGGCGCGGCGAGTTCACCCATGGCTACACCTATTCCGGCCACCCCGTGGCCGCGGCGGTGGCGCTGGAAAACCTGCGCATCCTGGAAGACGAGAAGATCATCGAGCATGTGCGCGATGTGGCCGCCCCGCATCTGGCCAAGGTCTGGGCCGGGCTGGCCGATCACCCGCTGGTGGGCGAGGCGCGCAGCCTCGGGCTGCTGGCCTCAATTGCGCTGACCCCCGACAAGGCGACGCGCGCGCGCTTTGCCTCCGACCCCGGCACCATCGGCACGATCTGCCGCGACCGCTGTTTCGCGAACAATCTGGTCATGCGCCATGTCGGCGACCGCATGGTGATCGCGCCGCCCTTGATCATCACCCCCGAGCAGATCGACGAGGTGGTCCGCCGCGCGCGGCGCGCCCTCGACGAGGCGCAGGAGCGGATCGAGGCCGAGGGGCTGATGCGCGCCGCGTGATCGGCGCAGCTGCCGATTTCGCGCTTCCCACCTTGACTGAGTGGCGACTAACCTCACCTTCATTCAACGGGGAGGCAAAGCCATGTCCAAGCTTCAGAGTCAGGGCGTTCATCACATCACGCTCGTGGGCGCCGATCGGCAAAGCTCGATCGATTTCTGGGAGGGGGTGCTCGGCATGCCCTTCGTCTTCGAGCAGCCCAATCTCGACAATCCGGGCGAGAGCCATCTCTATTTCGATCCCGGCGACGGGCGGCTGATCACCGTCTTCACCGACGAATCCCGCACCCCCGACCCGGCGCGGACCGCCACCGATATCGGCTGCGTGCATCACCTGGCCTTCGATGTCTCGCAGGCCACATTCGCGCAGGCGGTGGCGAGGCTCGACGCGCGCGGGATTACCCATTCCGGCGTCAAGGATCGCGGCTTCATGGATTCGATCTATTTCCGCGACCCGCTGGGGTTGCTGATCGAACTTGCCAGCTATCGCTTCACCCCGCCTCAGGGGCGCACGCATGCCGATGTCCTGCACCGCGCCCACCATCTGCGCGTTGCGCGCGGCGACCATGCAATTGCCACCGAGCATCTGGCCGACGCGATCGAAGCGATGAGCGCCGAACGCGGACCGAGCCTCTCGGACGCGCCCGGCTGAGCGCCGCGCAGCAGAGGCGAAAATCTGTTTGACCGGCTCATGTATACATGTATGGTGGCACCGCGCTATGGAATCGTCGGGGGGAGAATAGGCGTGCGAGCGATTATCCGCTACTATTCACAGTTTTTGCACGGAATGGCCGCCTTTGCCGCGCTCTCACCCACGGCCGGATCGGCGGCCTGCGAAACCCAAGCTGTATACAGAATGCGCCGATCCTGGCGCCGGGTGGCACACTGATGGCACAGGGGCGCAGATCCCGCGCAGTGATGGAGCTGCGCGATCTAGTGCTTGGCGGCACGCTCGCCGGCGGCGAGCGGCTCTACGAGGTGCCGCTGGCCGAGGAGCTGGGCATCTCGCGCACGCCGGTTCGCGAGGCGCTCGGCCAGCTCGAGAAGGAGGGCCTGCTTGAGCGGCTGCCCTCGGGCGGCTATGCGGTTCGCTCCTTCACCTTTCAGGATGTCGCCGACGCGATCGAGATTCGCGGCGTTCTGGAGGGCACGGCGGCGCGTTTCGCCGCCGAACGCGGCGCCGACGAGGCCGGCATGCGCGAGATCCGGAGCATCCTCGCGGAGCTCGACCACGCCACCGCGGAGGATACTTACGATTTCTGCCGCTACGAGACGCTCAACGCCGCGTTCCACGACGCCCTCGCGGCGCTTTCCGGCAGCGCGGTCGTGCGCGCCGAGCTCGAGCGCGCCAACCGCCTGCCCTTCGCTTCCCCGTCAGCCTTTCTGCGCGGCCAGCAGGACGTGCCGGCCTTCCACCGCTCACTGATCGGGGCGCAGGCGCAGCATCACGCCATCGTCGAAGCGATCGCGGCGCGCGAGGGCACGCGCGCCGAATTCGTGGCGCGCGAACATGCGCGGCTGGCGCGGCGCAATCTGGAATACGTCATGTTTCAAGACCGAAGCCTCATCGGCCGGGTTCCGGGGCTCGCCCTGGTGGTCGACTGAAAACCGGGGGCCGCATCCGCGCGCCCCGCACTCCATCATCAATGACGAATCACGAGGACACAGATGTCAGCGAAAACCCTGGAAGACGTGCTCAAGGCCGCCGGAAACCCGGTGCAGCACTTGCGCAACTCGAAGATCGGCGCCTATGTCTACCCGGTCGTCCCGACCGAGTTCTCCAACTGGCGCGACGAACAGCGCGCGTGGCGCGAGACGGCGGTGATGTTCGATCAGTCGCATCACATGGCCGAGCTGATGGTCGAAGGCAAGGACGCCTTCGCCTTCCTCAACTGGATCGGCTTCAACAGCTTCAAGAACTTCACCCCCAACAAGGCCAAGCACTTCATCCCCTGTGCACCGTCGGGCCATGTGATCGGCGACGTGATCATGTTCTACCTTGAGGACGACCAGTTCCTCCTCGTGGGGCGCGCGCCGACCGTCAACTGGGTGCAGTTCCAGGCCGAAACCGCCGGCTACAACGTCAAGATCACCCGCGATGACCGCTCGCCCTCGCACCCGATGGGCAAGCCGGTCGTGCGGCGCCACTACCGCTTCCAGGTGCAGGGACCGAACGCCTGGAAGATCCTCGAGAAGCTCAACGGCGGCCCGATCCCCGATATCCGCTTCTTCAACATGGACGCGATCAATGTCGGCGAGACGCGCGTGCGCGCGCTGCGCCACGGCATGGCCGGCGCGCCGGGGCTTGAGCTGTGGGGCCCCTACGAGCAATACGACGAGATCCGCCAGACCATCCTGGAGGCCGGAGCGGAACACGGCATCGTCGCCGTGGGCGCGCGCGCCTATGCGACCAACACGCTGGAATCGGGTTGGATCCCCTCGCCCCTGCCGGCGGTCTATACCGGTGACGAGCTCAAGGCCTATCGCGAATGGCTCCCGGCCGAGAGCTACGAGGCCTCGGGCTCCATCGGCGGCAGCTTCGTCTCCGACAATATCGAGGATTACTACCTCACCCCGCACGAGCTGGGCTATGGCCCCTTCATCAAGTTCGACCACGACTTCATCGGCCGCGAGGCGCTGGAGAAGATGGCGGACAAGCCGCATCGCCGCAAGGTCACCTTCGAGTGGAACCCCGACGACGTCGCCCGCGTGCATCGCTCCTATCTGGAGGATGGTGACCCGTTCAAATTCATCGACTTGCCGCTTTCCAACTACGCCTCCTCCTCCTATGACAAGGTGGTGATGGGCGATCGCACGGTTGGCCTGTCGATGTTCTCGGGCTACAGTTTCAACGAACGCGCGATGCTCTCGCTCGGGGTGGTCGATCCCGATATCAAGGAAGGCGACGTGCTGACCATGATCTGGGGCGAAGAGAAGGGCGGCACGGGCAAGACCACAGTGGAGCGCCACAAGCAGACGGAAATCCGCGTCAAGGTCGCCCAGGTGCCCTATGCGCGGGAAGTTCGCGAAGGATATGTTGAATCCAGTTGGCGGACGCGTCAGAATTGATGCGTTTGCAACGGAATCGGCCGGCGCCCCCTGGCGCCGGTCTGATCGAAGGAAAGCATCAAGGGAGGTCAAGATGCATATGAACGGTACAGTCAAACTCACGATCGCCGCATCGGCGCTCGCCATCGCGGCCAGCGGCGCATCGGCGCAGGAATACAGCTTCACGCTGCACCACATGCTCAGCTCGCAATCGGCAGCGCATACCGAAATGCTCGTGCCCTGGGCCGAGCGGGTCGAGGAGCTTTCGGACGGGCGCATCGAGATCGAGATCTTCCCCTCGATGACGCTGGGCGGCTCGCCGCCCGAACTCGTCACCCAGGTGCGCGACGGCGTGGTCGACATGGTCTGGACGGTCAACGGCTACACCCCCGGCCTTCACCCGCGTTCCGAGGTGATCGAGCTCCCCGGCGTCTTCCAGGGCGACGCGCGCGCAGCCGGCCTGGCCCTTTATGACATGTTCGACGATGTCGCAGAGGACTTCACCGGCGCGCATGTTCTGTGGCTGCACACGCATGGCGGGCACGCCTTCCACACCGCGGGCACACCGATCATCGATCCTGCGGATGCCGACGGGATGAACCTGCGCACCCCCTCGCGCACCGGCGCCTGGATGATCGAGGCGCTCAACGCCTCGCCCGTCGCGACCGCGGTGCCGGAACTGCCGCAGGCGCTTGCACGCGGCGAGGTCCAGGGTGCGATGAT
>PWLT01000031.1 GCA_003558415.1 Hyphomicrobiales bacterium | reverse complement strand
GGCACAATGGCATTCGCGAAATAGCGCTGCCCGATCTCGGGCAGATCGGCAACCATGGCCGGATCGAAGGTTGCGGGCGTCAACTCGCGCTGGCTCAGCAACGCCTCCCAAACCGTCTGCGCGTTTCGGGTGTCGCGCGCGCTGGTCCACAGACCCATTGCGATTCCCACCAAACCGGCGATCAGGGCGATCCACCCGACCGCTTTCAACAGGACCAGTGCAAACGCCATCGAATCGTCCCTCCCATTTCAGTTGCGATCGCGAAAGTGGGCACAACCGGAATTGGTGAAGACAGTATCCTGCGGCTCGTGTCGTTTTCTTTCCAGCCGATTGATTCGTTCTGGCCAAACGCGCGAAGCTGCGGCTTGGCTGCTGCATCATTCGCTCGAGCGAGAACGCACCATGGAATCCATTGCCAGGCAACTGATCGCCATCGCGGTGCGCGCACCATCCGGACACAACACCCAGCCGTGGCAGTTCTCGGTACAACAGGACACGATCCGGATCTACCCCGATCTGTCCCGGCGCCTGCCGGTCGTCGACCCCGACGATCACGCACTGTTCATCAGCCTCGGCTGCGCGCTGGAAAATCTCGTCGTTGCTGCCGCACAGCAGGGCCTTTTGGCCAACGTACATTACTTCCCCTCGGATGAACCAGAGGAATGTCTGCGGGTTCATCTGTCGGAAGGCGCCGAAGAAGACACAGACGCCTTGTTCCGGGCGATCCCCGAGCGGCAGTCAAACCGCGGGACCTATGACGGGCGAGCGATCGATGCCTCCGACCTTGCCCGGATCATGGAGGCCAACCCCCGAGATTCCGTGGAGGTTCGTGCGTTCCCCGTGGGCAGTCCGGAGATCGAGCCGATCATCGGCTTTGTCCGCGAGGGCAACATCGCCCAGTTCAACGATCCCGCCTTCGTCGCGGAGCTCGTATCGTGGATCCGTTTCTCCCAGCGTGAAGTATCCGACCGCAAGGATGGCCTCGCCTCCGTCGCATTGGGTTTTCCACCGGTGCCCCGCTGGCTCGGCCGCTGGATCATGACGAAGCTGGTGAAGCCAGAGAGCGAGGCGGCCCGGCAGGAGAAGGCGATCCGCAGTTCGTCCGTGCTGCTGCTGTTCATCACCCGGGATCATGACAAGTCGCATTGGGTCGACGTCGGGCGCAGCTTCGAGCGCGTGGCGCTGATGGCGGCCTCCCGGGACATCGCACACGCCCACGTCAACATGCCCTGCGAGGTCGAGCCGATTCGCAGGCGGCTTGCGGCCCATCTTGGCCTCGACGCGCCGGAACAACCCCTTTTGCTCATCCGCCTCGGATTCGCACGGAAGCGGCTGCCGCCATCCGCCAGAAGGCCGGTTGATCAGGTTGTGCGGTCTTCATGACTGGACAGAAAGCACCGCAACTGGATCGTCGGTTTGCGCGCAGCGAAGCGCGATTTGCCCAGTTCAACCCAGATGCTTGTGTGCGACCAAAACGCATGTAAGGCCGCCGTATCGGGAGAAACGGGCGCTTTCATTGCGGTTCGCCTGGCCGGAGACCGGCGGCAATGAACTTCGCCTGAACTGGGTATTCGGCCTCGTCAAACTGCGTCTGCCGACCTCTGTGTCCGAAACGCCGGCGGATACGGCCGAGGTGGACGCAAGGCCAACCAGGCGTGCGACGAAGCGGCTCAGGCGCGGTCCGAAGCCGAACCCGTTCGCCGCGCTGCGTCAGCGGCCGTTCCGGCAGCGCGTGCTGCGCCTGGTCAGGGACCTCTGGCATGCCATCGACCGGCAGAACCTGCGTCTGGACCTGCGCATCGGCACCGGCAACCCCGCCGAGACGGGTCAGCTCTGGGCTGTGCTCGGGCCGGTCTCCGGGATGCTCCAGAACCTCGAGGATGCGCGGATCCGCGTGACGCCCGAGTTCGTCGACGCCGCCTTCGATGTCGACGGCAGCGGTCGGATTCGGTTGATCCCGATGCGGATTCTTGCGATCGCGGCCGGCCTGATGCTCTCACCACCCATCTGGCGCGGGCTTCGCGCGATGCGGGCTGGCGGCTGAGGGATGCGTCGGCTCAAGGCCACGACGCTTTATCGGGACGCCGATCGGACCGTCCTGCTCATCGAGGCGTTCGAGGTCTTTCGATATCGAGAGACGGATCACTTTCATGTTCTGGCCTCCCTGAAGCCTGTGGCTGTGGTGGTTTCGGGGTCCGAAGGGGCCAATGCTTTCGGCTTGGATGGCCATCCCACAGAGATCGGGACCGAAGCGATGACGCTGCTCGAAGACGTATCGTGAGGCTGCGGGAAAGCGCGGATGAGAAAACGCGATGAAATTGAGCACCCCGGCCCCAAGCCGATCTTGAGGAATAATGATTTCAGACTGCACACCCGGAGCGGGCCGATGAGTTTTTCCCGCGGGCTCCCGTTCATCCCCCTGCCTGTGCCCTACCGCCCGCGCTTGCCATCGCGCGGCCCCGTGGTTTGAATGGGCGTTGATGTCTACCGACGAGGTGCTGATGAGCCGCGCAATCGAAGTGGAGGGGCTGGTGCGGGACTTTGCCGGCACCCGGGCGCTGGACGGCGTGAACCTGAACGTCCCGGCCGGCCAGGTGCTGGGCCTGCTGGGGCCGAACGGCGCCGGCAAGACCACCATGGTCAGAACCCTGGCCACGCTGTTGGTTCCCACTGCGGGACAGGCGTGGGTCGGCGGCTTCGACGT